>JAWLAI010000006.1:300000-389685 GCA_041395565.1 Pseudomonadota bacterium
AAATGGTCAAGGTCAACAAACATCACTATCAACGGCCAGTCACGCTCACTGGCCATGGAAAACTCGTGCGCGAGTTTCTGGTCGAGGAAGGCCCTGTTATAGAGCCCGGTCAAACCGTCGCGGCGCGAGTGCTCCTCGAGTTCTCGGGTTCTCGATTCCAGCACCTCTGCCGTTTCCTGTAGTCGGTCGGCCTGCTGCAGCGTCTGGAGATTCATCATCATGAGCATCTCCTTCGCATTGTCCAGCAGCGTGTCTGAATAGTTGTAATCACTGAGATCGGTATTGAAAATATCCTGCACTTCGGCGAGATCCGCATTCAGGGCGACCAGCATCTCGCGGAAGGCGCTCTCGTCTATCCCCAGGCGCGCGCGGGTTGCCTCGGCAACGATCTGCAGGTTGTTCTTTTCGCTTGGACTCTGTATCGCATCAACAATCTGTCCTGCAACCGCTACACAATGCAAAAGTTTGCCCATCTCGGCGACATCTTCTGCAACCCTGTCGGCATGACTGTACTTCACCGCCTCCAGCAGATAACCGGGAAAACCCCATTTTTCCAGTATCCAGCGGCCTATGACTGCATGATCGGCCCCGAGTTTGGCGCACTCGCCTGCCGCAAGCGCAGCGTGATCGTGCTGGTCGACTCCGAGACTGCGATAGAACTTGGGTTCCATCTTGTCGATCACCAGCATACCGATGTCCTGCAACAGGCCGGCCAGGAATAGCTCTTCCTTGGTGCGCAATCTGATCGCCGCCCCCAGGCGCCGCGCACAGGTGGCTGATGCGAGCGAACGTTTCCAGAAGAGATTGTAGTTGAAGCCCTGATCGGCGTTGTTGTGCATGGTCGAAGCCAGCGAAAAGCTAAGCGCCAGCATCAGGGTGCCATTAAGCCCCAGCAAGGTTATCGCCTGATGCAGGGTCTCGGTCTTGCGCCGCAATGCATAAATAGGGGAGTTGGCCACCCGCAGGACCTTCGCAGCGAGCGCCGGGTCGGTGCTGATGATGTCGGATACCATACCGATATCGACTTCCGGGTCCTGGGCAAGCTCGATGACCCGCAATGCCACCACCGGCGGGCTGGGCAGATTTGTGCAACGCTCAAGCCGTGCCTGAAGCTGCTCGCTAAGCTGCGATTCCGTGTTCACATTCACACTCCCTGTGATCATTCCTTGCTCTGCCGCCGGCATGGACTCCCGGGATCGTTCCGGCTTGCCGGCGCCCGCGACTTCCTGCCACGCGATTCCAAGGATGTATCGTCTCGCGCCCACAGATATTTAATACTTTAGTACTAGCGCCGAGGCGCAGCCACAACCCGGCCAGGCTTGATATCTGCTTACGAATCGTCCAGTTAGCCTACTTCCGGCTGATCCAGGCCCCTTTCAACCCGTACTGGGCGTCGATCTCTCTGGCGTAGCGCCTGGCGTCCGTACTGCTGGCGAATCCCGGCACCCGCAGCCGGTAGATTTGGCCACCATCGATCTTCACGACCTGGCGCTCGACGGAGATTCCCTGGTTCCTGAGTCTGTCGGCCAGGGCGGCAGTCGATTGCTCGTTCGCGAACGCGGCGACATTGACAACCCATTCCTCACCAGCCTGCCCTCCCCCGTTCACCGCCTGTTGCACGGGTGATACGTGTTGCGCGGAAATCTGCGTTGTTACATCCGCCCCGGTCGCGGCACCCGCCGGCATGGCAGCAGCAGCCGTGGCCGGTTGCGCAGGGCTGACTGCCGCTTGCGCATCATTTGGATTTGCCTGAGGCTGCAGTCGCGCCTCGAGCGCCGCCAAGGCGGCCTGTTGCTCATGACGCAGGTCTGCAAGCATTGCCTCTGTTACCGCCCGGTTGTCTGCGACAGTGGCGCCCAGTAGCTCCATTTCTGCAGTCAACTGCGCCAGGCGCGCCTGTACTGTCTGCTCCCCGGTCACCACTCGCGGCACGCCCGCTGTAACAACCCCTGCGCCGGTGCTATCCGCTTGCGTGGCCTTGCCGGATAGGTTGGCCAGGGGCTGCCTGCCCGCGCCGCTGCCCTTGGCGTCGTCAGATGACCCGGTATAGCTGCCGGCGAAATACACCACGCCCATGACCAGTAGCAGCGGAAGTACCAAGCCGAACGCACGGTTGCGCGGCAGCAGGGTAAGCAGCTGCGCCGACAGCGCCTGCAACTCGTCCCTGAAGGCAGGTGCCCTGGGAGGATCCTCCGGCACGGCGTAGGAATCTTCCGGGACCTGGGGCGGCTTGCGGGTAGCAGCTCCGGGCGGTCCTTCGTCGCGAATCCTGGTGATGATACTGCTGAGGTTTCTGTTGCTGTCCATGATCGTGTCCCCGCGCTGCCTGCTCGCCCCTGGAAACAAACCAGTCGGCCGGATTCTCGCATACCACGGGCAGACAGACTACCGGTCTGTCATCGCGCAACGACACGGCTCTGCTGCCTGCATGCAATCGTACATATCCTATGGCACCGGAACCGCACCAGCGGGCACCCGTCAGGACGAACCGCATCTGCCTGTCCGCCGGTTCCTGCTCAAGTCATGCGCGGGCAGGCCGATATATCCGGTGGCAGAACAGGAGGTGATCGAAAATGGCGGATTTCGACAGAATCACTTCGCTTCCCCCGATACCGCATGAGCTACCGCGTACCCGGCAGCTGCCGCAGCATCCACCCGCACAGAAGGAGCGGCAGGGCTCCCGTCACAGGCAGAGGCACGATGACCGCGCCAGCGATAGCGGAAACCGGCCCCATATCGACGACTATGCCTGAAGCGACCCGGCAGCGGGTCGAGACGGTGCTCAATCCAGTGCATCAACCCTGACCAGCAGGCGAAAATACCGCGGGTCACCGCGCTGCGTCTGAACCTGGCGTATTCCAGCCAACGCAGGCGGCAGCAGCAGGTTGCCACCCGCATCCAGCCATTGCCCGATACCGCCATGCAGGACGGTTGCCAGACCGGCACCCCCCAGCGCTGATGCGCCCTGGCTGAACTGCGCCATGTGCACTACCACCTGGTCACCGCGGCGGTGCACCTGCAGCAGTAGGCCACGCTCGTGTGTGACAGGCGACGCGCTGACGACGGCGGCTGGCCCGTGCCTGCTGTACCCCAGCCAGGGCACGTGCTGAGCGGGCGCCGAGTCGCCGGCTGAGACGAGCGCGGTTTGCCCTGCCTCGAGCACGACCTGCCAGCTGTTACCATTGTTCCTGCGGGTCGCCGCACGGCGGCTTCGCTCCGCCCCAAGTACCGTCCGCCGCCGCCCCAGCAGCTCCCGCACTTCCGTAGGATCGGTGCTGCGCAGCACCGTCACCCGCAGCTGCGCAGGCGGCGCGCCAGTGACGGGCATTGCCGGGACTGCCGCGCAAAATAGTGCGGCCACACAGACAACAAGCCTGGCCCGCACCTGCAGCCGCCTCAGCTGAGACATTCTCCGGCCAGGGTTTCAGCGCGGATGAGTCGCTCAACGAAAAATTCCAGCCCCCCGGTCGCCTGCTGGGGCGCAGGCCAGCGCTCGGTACGGTCTGCCATCTTTCTGAACGCCAGCGCGGAGCGACTGCGCGGATAGGCCTCGACCACCGCCACTTGCCGCTGTACCGACTTGCGCAAATAGTCATCGTAGGGGATCGCGCCCATGTAGCCCAATGTCACGTCGAGAAATCGCTGCGCCACCCGTGCCAGCTTGTCGAACAGCTGCCTGCCTTCATGCGCGCTCCCTGTCATGTTGGTGAGCACATGGAACCGATCGACGCCATGATAGCGATTGAGCACCTTGATGAGCGCATAGGCATCGGTAAGCGACGCCGGATCGTCACACACCACCACGACAACTTCATGTGCCGCGCGGCTGAACGTCACCACGCTGTCGGACAGTCCCGCCGCGATATCCACGATCATCACGTCGACATCATCCTGCAACTCGCTGAATGCCCGAATCAGACCGCCCTGCTCTGCGGTAGTCAGGTTGAGCATGCGCTTGGCACCGGATGCAGAGGGTACGATGCGAAGCCCCGCCGGCCCATCCACGATGACGTCGTCGAGACTGACATCACCTGCAATGACATGGGACAGATTGCGCCGCACATTCAGACCGAGCAGGACATCGACATTGGCCAGACCGAGATCCGCGTCCAGCAGCATGACCTTCCTGCCCTGCTGCGCCATGGAGACGGCCAGGTTGATGGAGATACTGGTCTTCCCCACCCCACCCTTGCCGCTAGCCACGGCTATGACCTTGACCGGCCGCGACAGCGCGGCCATTCTGCGCAGGCCAGCCGCCTGATCCACGCGCTCCTCAGGCAGTTGCGTGTACATGCGCTCTGGCCTCCCTGTCGCCGAGGGCATGCAGCCATGCCTCATCCGATTGCATTGGTATCCCCCGCTCGGCGAGCAGCACGGCATGCGCTGTCAGCTGGCGGGCGCGAGCCGGGTGAAAGTCATCCGGCACGCACTGGCCATCGCCGGTATATGCGAGCGGAAGACCATGCTTGATCAGTACCGACAACGCTCCCCCGAGGCTCGTCGCCTCGTCCACCTTCGTCAGGATGCACCGGTCCGGCGCCAGGGCTGCGAACGATTGCATCACGTCATCATTAACTGACAGCTGGGCGTTGGCGGCAAGCACGAGATAACGCCGGATTCCGCTGGGAACGGCCTTGAGCATGGCAAATTTTTCCAGCAGGTCGGCATCGCGCTGACTGGCGCCGGCAGTATCGATCAGGATCAGCTTGCGGTCACCCATCTGGTTGAGAATGACCCGCAGTTCCTCTTCATCGCCGGCGATGAAGACCGGAACGCCCAGCAGCTTGCCGTACGTGCGCAGCTGGTCATGCGCACCGATCCGATAATGGTCCATTGTGACCAGCGCCACGTGCCGCCGGCCGTGCCGCAGTGCGAAGCGCGCCGCCATTTTCGCGATGGTGGTGGTCTTGCCTACACCGGTGGGACCGATCAAGGCCACCACACCACCGGCCTCCATCAGGTCGTCCCCGGCGATGGGCAGCAGGCTTTCCAGTTCCGAGAGCGCGATCTGCCAGCCGGCGTCGGTATCGTCAATACCCAAGACCCGGTCGGCGATGCGGTTGACAATCACGGGATGCAGCCGCACCCGCTCCAGCCGCGCAATGACATCCGCGCGCACCGGCTCGCGCCGGCGCATGGCATCCCAGCCGAGCTGCGCCAGCGGAACTTCCAGCATACTGCGCAGCGCACGGATTTCATCCTGCATGCCGCTGATGACCTGCAGATCGACCGCCGGCGATGAAATCTCGCGGTGTGCCAGCGCAACCGGCTGTTCCTGGTCCGGCGCTGTGGCCGGCGTTTCCGGCGCAACCGCTGCAGCGACCGGCGCTGCCACGGGCACATCGCGCAGGTCCTCTTCATAGTCCACGGCGGCAATGATCTCGACGCCATCCTCGGTCTTGCGACTCGACAGGATCAAGGCATCGGGACCCAGCTCGTCGCTGACCCGCTGCATTGCGTGACGCATCTCCGCTGCGCTGAAACGCTTCATTTTCATGTCAGCTACCTCCGTGTAACCTGCCTGTCACTGCACGTCTGCTCATCCGGCCATGGCATACGACTCGCCGCCGATGGTGCCAACCACCCGCACCTGGCGGTTGTCGGGCACCTCGTTATAGGACAGCACCTGCAAACCGTGTACCGCGCCGCGGATGAAGCGCGCCAGCCACTGCCGCAATGCCGGCGCCACCAGCAGCACCGCGGGCTCGCCGTTCAGTTCGCGCTGCCGGGTGTTTTCCGCCAGCGCCCGCAGCATGCCGTCGGCCAGCCCCGGCTCCAGGCCCGGACCGCCTTCGTGCGCACCCTGCATAGACTGAAGCAACAACTGTTCCAACTTCGGATCCAGCGCCATCGCAGGCAGCGTTTCTTCCATGCCATTGATTTTCTGATAAATCATACGCGACAACATCACTCGCACCGCCGCTGTCAGCACGTCGGGATCCTGACTGCGCACGCCAGCCTCCGCCAGGGTTTCGGCGATGGTGCGCATGTCGCGGATCGGCACACCCTCCTCGAGCAGGTTTTGCAGCACCTTCACCACCACCCCGAGCGACAGCGTCTTCGGGACCAGCGTCTCGACCAGTTTCGGTGAGCTCTTCGCCAGCATGTCGAGCAGTTGCTGGGTGGCCTCGTGCCCGAGCAATTCGTGAGCCTGCTGCTGCAGGAGGTGACTGAGATGCGTGGCCACGACCGTGCTCGCATCGACCACGGTGTAGCCGAGCCGCTGCGCCTCGTCGCGCTGACCGGTATCGATCCAAACCGCTTCCAGCCCGAATGCCGGATCGCGGGTTTCGACACCCTTGAGCTTGCCGAAGACCTTGCCGGGATTGATTGCCAATTCCTTGTCGGGATAGACCTCCGCCTGCCCGACCGGAACGCCCATCAGGGTGATCCGGTAACCGCCCGGCGCCAGATCGAGGTTGTCACGGATATGCACCGGATCAATGAGGAACCCGAGTTCCTGCGACAGTTTCTTGCGCACGCCCTTGATACGGGCCATCAGCTGCCCGCCCTGATTGCGATCTACCAGCGGTATCAGGCGGTACCCCACCTCGAGCCCGACAACATCGACCGGCTGCACGTCGTCCCAGCTGAGATCGGCATTCTGCGGTTCTGGTGGCGGCGCTTCGCGCGCTTTGGCGGCATGCTGCGCCGCGGCTTGCTTCTGCTTCATGATCAGCCGCGCCAACGCCCCGAGTATGGAGGCGATGGTGATGAAGACCAGGTTGGGCATGCCGGGGACGATGCCGAGGACCCCGACGATGGCGGCGGCGATCAGCAGGGCGCGCGGGTGGCTCAGCAGCTGCCGGACAAACTGCTGGCCCATGTCCTGTGAAGCGGACACGCGGGTCACCATGATCGCAGCGGCGGTTGACAGCACCAGCGAGGGAATCTGCGCCACCAGGCCGTCACCGATGGTGAGCAGGATGTAGTTCTGTGCCGCATCGCCCAGCGAAAGATCGTGCTGCAGCATGCCGACGGCGAAGCCGCCGATGATATTGATGAACAGGATCAGCATGCCGGCCACGGCATCGCCACGCACGAACTTGCTGGCACCGTCCATCGCCCCGTAGAAATCCGCCTCGCTGGCGATCTCCTCGCGGCGTGCACGCGCCTCCTCCTGGGAAATCAGGCCGGCATTGAGATCGGCGTCCACCGCCATCTGCTTGCCCGGCATCGCGTCGAGGGTAAAGCGTGCGCTGACCTCGGAAATGCGGCCGGCACCCTTGGTCACCACGACAAAGTTGATGATCATGAGAATGGCGAACACGATGAGGCCCACGGCGTAGTTGCCTCCCACCACGAACTCGCCGAATGCCTCGATGACATGGCCGGCGGCTGCGGTACCCTCGTGTCCGTTCAGCATGATGACGCGAGTGGAGGCGACGTTGAGCGCCAGTCGCAGCAGTGTTGCAATGAGCAGGACTGTCGGAAACACCGCGAACTCCAGCGGCTTGATCGTGTATACCGCGACCAGCAGCACGATCAGGCTGAGTGCGATATTGAAGGTGAACACGAGATCGAGAATCATTGGCGGCAACGGCAGGACCATCATGCCGAGCAGCAATACGAGAAGGACGGGGGTACCGAGCCCGACCAGCATGCGCGGGCTGAATGACGGGAAACCGCTGTTATTCGCCATAGATCACCTGTCTGTAGTCACTATGCATCCCGGCGCAGTTCCGGCGGGATCGGGAACTCGTTCGGCACCGCCGGCGCCGGCACGTGGGTTTTACGCACTGCGCGCAGCTGGTAAACATAGGCGAGCAGCTGCGCAACTGCGATATACAGCCCCGCGGGAATCTCCTCACCGATGTCGGTACTGAAGTACAGCGCACGTGCCAGTGGCGGCGCCTCGACGATGGTGACATCGCTGGCGACAGCGATCCTGCGGATTTCGGCTGCAATCAGATCCGCGCCTGATGCCACCACCTTGGGCGCGCCCATCTTGTCCTGGTCGTAGCGCAGCGCCACAGCGTAATGGGACGGGTTGGTAACCACGACATCCGCGGTCGGTACATCCTGCATCATGCGCTGCTGGGCCATGCGCCGCTGCACGGCGCGGACGCGGCCCTTGAGTTCCGGACTACCCTCGGTCTGCTTGGCCTCGTCCTTGACTTCCTGCTTCGTCATCTTCAACTTGTTCGAGTGATCCCAGAGCTGGAACGGCACATCCACCGCCGCTATCAGGATCAGCACCGAGCTCATCCCCACGAAAGACCAGCCAATGACATGCGCAGCGTGCTGCAGACCCGCCTCGAGCGGCTCGGACCCCAGCATGAAGAGTTCACCGGCACGTTGCCGGAGCAGGAAATAGCAGACCACGGCGACGACCAGGAATTTCGCGAATGATTTAAGCGCCTCGACCGGCGCACGCAGTGAAAAGATCCGACCCAACCCCTTGACGGGATCGAGCTTCCCGAAATTCAGCGCCAGCGCCTTGGGACTGAAGGACCAGCCGCCCAGCGACATGGGCGCGAACAATGCGACCAAGAACAACAGCAGCAGGAACGGCAGGAAGGCCGTCAGCACCTCGACCAGCACCTCCCCAAGAAACGGCTGCAGGAAGGCAGGGTCGAGCAGGCTGTCCCGGGGGCGGGTCAGGGCCGCGGTCATCTGGCGTGCGAGCCCCTCGGCCATCGCGCTGCCGAAGGCGAGCAGCCCGCCTGATGCGGCCAACATCAGCAGAACCGTATTGAGGTCACGCGAACGCGGAATATCACCCCGTTCGCGCGCTTCCTGGATGCGCTTGGGGGATGCGCGTTCTGTGCGCTCCATGCCGCTCTGTTCAGCCATCCGTCACCCGCCACTCAGCAGTGTGCCCAGCATCTCGAATGCCGCCTGCACGAGATGCGAAACATGCGGCGTGATGCCCGGCAGGCTCACCATGATCACGATAAAGCCGGCGCCCATCATGACCGGAAAGCCCACACCGAAGATGTTCAGCTGCGGCGCCGCACGGCTCATCACACCGAAGGCGAGGTTGATCAGCAACAGGGAGGCGATCCCGGTGAGCGCGATCAGTACCGCACCGGCGAACATCCGTCCGCCCCAGCTGACGATGTCCCAAAGCCCGTTCTCGGACAGGCCATGGACGCCCACAGGGAGGGTCTGAAAACTGTCGACGAGCAGCTGGATCAGCAACAGGTGGCCGTCCAGCGCAAGAAAGATGAGTGTCGCCAGTGTAAGGTAATACTGCGCGATCACCGGCACCGTCACGCCATTCTGGGGATCGACGGCGTTGGCAAAACCTAGCCCCATACTCATCGCGATCGATTGCGCCCCGATCACGATCGCCGCAAAGGCCAATTGCAGGGTAAACCCCATGGCCAGACCGATCAGTATCTGCTGCGCGCTGACCAGCAGGCCCGTCGCACCGAGCGGATCGATTGCCCGCGCGTCCGAGGCCACCAGCGGCGCCATCATCAGCGCCAGCACCAACGCCAGCACCAGCCGCACGCGTACCGGCACCATCCGCGCTCCGAATACGGGCGCTGCCACCAGCATCGCGCCGATGCGCATGAATGGCCACAGGAACGCGGCTACCCAGGCATGCAATTGCAGGCTGCTGATCGTTAACATGTCGCATCCACGCTAGCCGATCAGCGCCGGAATGTTCTCGAACAGGCGGCGCGTGAAATCCACCACGAGATTGATCATCCAGGCACCGGCAAGCAGCAGCATCAGGGCGATCATGGCGAGCTTGGGGATGAAGCTGAGCGTCATTTCCTGGATCTGGGTGGCCGCCTGGAACATACCGACCAGCAAGCCGACCGCCAGTGCCGCACCCAGTATGGGCGCTGACATGAGCACGGTGATCTTGATGGCTTCCTGTCCGAGCAGGATAACGCTTTCCGGTGTCATGGCAGTTTCCTCCGTGAAACTTCGCCTGGCCCTGTGCGGCCTAGATGTAGAAGCTCGATGCCAGCGTGCCCATGATCAACGACCAGCCATCCACCAGCACGAACAGCATGAGCTTGAACGGCAGCGAGATGATCATGGGAGACAGCATCATCATACCCATCGACATCAGCACGCTGGCCACCACGAGATCGATAACCAGGAACGGAATCAGCACCAGGAAACCGATCTGGAAGGCTGTCTTCAGCTCGCTCGTTACATAGGCCGGAACCAGCAGCGCAAACGGCACCGTCTCCCGCGACGCCAGCGCATCGTCCCCGTAATGCGCGATGTCGGCGAACATGCCGAGGTCGGTCTCCCGCGTCTGATCCAGCATGAATGTGCGCAGCGGGGCCGCACTCTGCTCCAGCGCCTGCTCGGCGCTGATCTGCTCATCCAGATACGGCTTCACCCCGTCGCTGTAGATCTTGTTGAAAACCGGCGACATCACAAACAGGGTGAGGAAGAGTGACAATCCGATCAGGATCTGGTTGGACGGCGTCTGCGCCGTACCCAGCGCCTGGCGCAGGATTGCAAGCACGATGACGATGCGCGTGAACGATGTCATCGAGATCAGCGCGGCTGGCAGCAGCGACAGCGCCGTCATCATCGCCAGCACCTGGATGCTCAGGGTCCAGGTTTCCCCGCCGTTGCCTGCCGGCGCGACGGTCACGGCTGCCAGCCCCGGCGCGCCGGCGGCCGGCGCGAGCGGCAGCAGCATGAGCGCCGCCAGTATGAAGAACCGTTTCATGATACCCGCTCCCCGCCCAGCATCTGCCTGAGTCGTTCCGCGAAACTGACCGGTGCGTTTTCCTGCGGCACCGTGGCGACCTGCTGGTCGAGCACGTGCACCCGGCTCACACGCCCTGGGGCGACACCCAGCAGGACCTGGGTCTCGCCGACCTGGACCAGCACGATGCGCTCGCGCGCGCTGAGCGCGATGCCGTCGATGACGCGCAGGGTGCCATGCGCCGACGCCCGCAGACCGCCAGCCCGCTTCATCAGCCAGGCAAGTACTGCAATGCTGACCAGCACGATGGCAAGACCAGCCAGAAACTGCAGCATGAAGCTGCCGTCCATTACCTCACGCGTCATGCCGATCGGAGATGGCGCCGCGGCAAGGACCGGCACCGGGACTGTCGCCAGCAGACACAGCGTGCCGATCCAGCGCCGCGCCTTGCTGTGGAATTCTACTGCGGACATGGACATGACCTCGTTACTTGAGCGTGTTGACGCGTTCTGCCGGACTGACGACGTCACTGAGGCGAACGCCGAATTTGTCATTCACCACGACGACCTCGCCGTGTGCAACCAGCGTGCCGTTGACGAGCACATCCAGCGGTTCGCCTGCCATCCGGTCCAGCTCGACCACGGCGCCGCGTGCCAGCTGCAGCAGGTTCTGGATGCTGATCCGGGCGCGACCGATTTCCATGGACAGCGTGACCGGGATGTCCAGGATCACGTCCAGACTGGTCTCGCCCTTGCGTCCGGAGCCGGCCTCCTCGCCGAGTTGCTGGAAATCAGCGCGTTTGTAATCAGCCGCATCCTTTGCACCGCTGCCTGCAGTTGTCTCGGGCGCCGCAGCTGCGCTGGCGCCGGCCGGATTCTTGTCGTTCATCTGCTCGCTCATGCTCCGCTCCTGTTACTTGTTACGCCGTGACTTGTCCGTGCGCTCGATTTCGCACTCCACCTTGACGGCATTGCAATCGTGAAACACGCCGAACTGCCCCCGGAACAGCGGCACATCGCCTACCTGCAGGGTAACCATGCCGGGACTGCCGACGGGGATGATGTCGCCGGGCCGCATATCTACCACATCGCGTAGCGACAGTACGGTCTCCGCCATACGGCCGAAGATCTCAACCTCGGCGTCCTGCAGATTCTGCTGCAGGGCAAGCAGCCACTGTTCGTAATTGGCCGACATGCTCTTGCGCAACCCCCCATCGAGCAGGTCGCGTATCGGTTCGATCATCGATACCGGCAGGGCGATGTGAAACTCGCCGCCGCAGTCTGCGAATTCCACACGGAAACTCGAGATGATGAGCATCTCGCGCGAACCCGCCAGCGACGAATACTGTGGATCTGCCTCTGCCCGCACGAAGCGCGGCTCCACTGGCAGCACCTTGTCCCATGCGGCCGCCAGATCCTGCAGTGTCTGGTTCAGGACCAGCTGGATTATGCGGCTCTCGGTCGGCGTGAACTCGCGCCCGATCATCTGGTTGCGGTATTTGCCGGTACCGCCGAAGTAGATATCCACGATGCTGAATACCAGCGCCGGATCCAGCACCACCAGTGCTTCGCCGGTGAGCGGCGCGATACTGATGAAATTCAGGCTGACGGGCAGACCCAGACTGTGGATGTAATCCATGGTCCGGACCGTCTGCAGGCCTTCCTCGGTAATCTCCAGACTACGCTGGAGCATCTGCTCCAGCCCGTCCGCCAGCTGCTTCACGAAGCGCGTGTTGATCTTTTCCAGCACCGGGAGCTGACCACGCACGATATGGTCCTGGTCGGTCAGGTCGTACGGCTGCACCTCACCCGCGGGTGCCGGCGCGGCCCCTGCAACCTCGCCGGAGGCGACCCCTTCCATCAGGGCATCGACCTCCTCCTCAGACAGGATTTCGTTCTCGTTCATGGCGGCTAGTGCACCCTGTCCAGCGACCCCGGGAGACACGCCCACGCTGCCGCCGCACCAAGCGGTGCTGCGCCGATCGCGCTATCGGTATGCGTACGCACCGGGCCATCGGACGGATGCCGGCGGCATACCGGTCCGGTAGCGGAACGGTTCTGCGCGGCGGCAATGCCATTACCGGGGGGAAGCAACACCGCCATGACGGTGAGAACGATCTTCTTCATAAGCATCCTGCTTGTCTGTGTTCGTCCATGTAAGGTCACCTGGATCGTGACCTGATTTCGGTAATGCAATTGGCATGCCATTGCAGTGATTTATAATTTATGTATATAAACAATGTGTTGCAACGGCTAGCCCGCGGGCAGACAAAATAATGACGATCGATATTCGGCGGGTGGCAAGACATTGCCGGGATCCCGGCAGTCCGGCGGCAAAAAATTGCAGGTATACGCCACCGCAGCACAGCCAACGCCCGCCCCGGTCCCGCGCGTGATTCCGCCGCTTGCGCCTGCGGCTGCCCGTCACGATCCGTGCCCGGCCTGATCCCGCCGCCGCACTCAAGCGGGCTCCGCAGAAAATTGCCAGTTAAAACATAGCGCTGCCGACGGTTCACTGACTGGGAGCGGAGTTCGGCCCGCCAACGCCAGCAGCGGATTGCGGCGCAGGCCCAGCCATCATCGCGCGACATGGCATGCATCTTGCTTTTTCAGCAATATCAGCGACGGGGATCTTCAGGGATATGAAAATCTACCAGGCCTACATGGACGAAGAGCAGCGCGCGTTTGTCTGCGCCGGCGCAGTACCGTTCGACGCGGCAGCGAACTGCGCGCCCGGCACGCGGGAATACGAACTGTTCAAACAATTGCATGCCGATCCGGCCCGGCAGCAGCATGCTGAACCCTGGGGGCTGGTATCGTGGAAGTTCGAACATAAGGCACCCATCGGTTTCCCTGTATTTCAGGAATTCTGCCGCCGGCATTCGCCAGCCGGCGCCGACTGCGTTCATCAACCCCATGATCGGCAATGAGGCGGTATACGCCAACGTCTGGGAACAGGGTATTCACTGCGGGCACAAGGGCATCGAAAAGGTCGCATATTTTCTGCAAGAAAAACTGGGTGTGCGGATTGCCACGCCGAACGACGTCAACACATTCGCCTTCTGCAACTACTTTGTTGCACGCAGTCACTTCTGGGACGCATATTTCGAGTTCATCGACCGGGCCCTGGAACTGCTGGATGCTGAAGCAATCAAGGGCAGCGAGGTCGGACTGATCTACAGCGGCAACGGTCATTACGAACGCGATGCAAGCGCCGCCATGCGGGTATTTATCATCGAACGCCTGTTCTCTTCCTATTTGCTGCAGCTGGATGGCCGCAAGATTGCCGCCTACGCTCCCACCGCAAATGATTACAACAGCAAGTTCGGGGCACGCCTCGGGGATTTGCTATGGAATCTGTCGCGGGTGAAGCAGCGCGCCATTGCGACAAATGATGCGACGCTCTATGGAATCTGGGACAGGCAACGCACGACACTGCTAGCGGACTGGCATATCAACATCATCTGGAATCTGGATGACCCGATGGTCCTCACGCTTACCCGGGATTACCGGAACTTCAGGAACTACAGCGACGAACTGTTCGCCGACGGGCGCAGCGCGCGCTACCCGGCACAGCGCTCGGCAACACCCTACTGAAACCAAACCGCACGGATTCCGCACACCACCGGATCCATGGAGAGAGAGCGATGGGACCATTGATCATCTGCGGCATGCACCGCTCCGGAACTTCGCTTGTCACCCGTTCTCTGGAGGCAATCGGTCTCTTTACCGGCCACGACAAGGAACACAACCATGAAGCGATCTTCTTCCTGACCATCAACCAGTGGCTATTCGAACAACTGAACGCAAGCTGGGACAACCCCTATAACATGCGTTTTCTCAACGCAGATCTGGCCGGATATTTCCAGGTCGTAATCAGGAATCTGCTCGGCAGCCAGTCAGCATCTGCGTATACCGGACCGGCCCCCCGCTACCGCATGGTATTCAACCCCGGCTGCGACATCCCCTGGGGGTGGAAAGATCCCAGGAATACTTTCACTGCCGGCATCTGGGGCACCCTGTTCCCGGATGCCCGGCTGCTGCATATCTGCCGCAACCCGCTGGACGTGGCGGACAGTCTGCGCCGGCGCGAACATGAAATACTGGATCACAACAGGTCCCTGCTGACCCAAATGCTGCCCGAGCAGCTGGACGGAGCCATGCAGTTTCAGCAGTCACCGCGGCTGTTTCACCTGCAGGAAGGCCTGGCCTTGTGGGATGACTATACCCAGCAGGCGCTGGCAATGGAGGCGATGTTCGGAACCCGCGCGCTGCGTGTGCGCTACGAGGATTTTCTTGCGCATCCGTCACGCGAACTGGCGCACATTGCCGCTTTTGCCGGACTCTCGCCGACCCCCGCCCACCTCGAATCGGCGACCAGCCAGGTCGATCCATCGCGACGCCTGGCGTTCCGTGACGATCCCGAACTGATGCTGGCCTATGACACCTGCCGGCGGTGGCAATCAATGCAGATACTCGGATATGACCGCCTGATCGATCCATCAAGCAGCAGCGCAGCGTAATTCGCGAGACGCATGTCGGACGCCTACTGCATCTGGGTGGTGACGCCACCGGGATATCGACATTCCGGCGCCTTCCACGAAGTCGCGCTCGGCCTGCAGGGCGGATTTCGCGAACTCGGCATCAATGCACCCATAGTCACATCACGGGAGCGACTCAGCGGCAGGGTCGTAGTGCTGGGCGCCAACCTGCTGCCGGGCATGCCGGGCGTCAAGCTGCCGGGCAAGAGCATCATCTACAATCTCGAGCAGATCACTCCGGGATCCGAATGGCTCAGCACGGCATACCTGAAGCTGCTCCGGCGTCACTGCGTGTGGGACTATAGCCGCTACAACATGGAGCAACTGGTACAGCTTGGAGTAGACAGGCTCGTCCATTGCCCGCTCGGTTACAGTGAACGCCTGACCCGGATAACGCATGCAAATGAGAAAGACATAGACGTGCTGTTCTACGGCTCGATGAACGAGCGCCGCCAGCAGGTGTTGCGGCAACTGGACGGATCCGGCCTCAGGACCGAGGCACTGTTCGGCGTCTATGGCGAGGAACGCGACAGCTGGATCGCTCGCAGCAGGATCGTACTGAATATCCACTACTATCCAGCGAAGATATTCGAGATCGTGAGAATCTCCTACCTGCTGGCAAACCGAGTCTGCGTGGTATCCGAGGAATCACCACCCGACAGTGCACTGGAATCCGTGCAGGACGGAATTGTACAGGCACCGTTAGACCAGCTCGCGGCCTCCTGCCACGCGCTGATCGCCGACAACGCTTGGGAATGCATGGCACAGCGGGGTTTTGCGGCGTTTGCAGGCAGCCGGCAGTCCGAGCATCTGCGTGCCGCCCTGTACGCGAGCAGCAAGTGACGGGCGCTGCCGCCGCGCCAAGCTGCCGATTCTTACTGCATCACGAAATTGCTGAAGTAGACCGCCTCCACACCGGGCCTCCCGGTCAGCCGCTCCATGGTGGAGCGAATCTTCTCCAGGATCTGCGCCCGAAAGGCTTCCTTGCCCTCGACGGTGAGCAGGTTATCCTCTTCCTGGGTGCTGAACAGCAGCAGCACTGCATCACGCACCGCGGGCATATGCAGCTTGAGGTCGTCGATGACGTCCTGATCGTAGACCACCACCTCGAGCGAGGCCTTGAGAAAGCGCACCTTCTTGGGGTTCTGGAAGGCGATGACAAAATCCGGATCGAGGCCATGGTAGATCGGCGTCTTGCCCGACATGGCCACCTCTTCCCCTGCCTCACCCTCGGCATCCGGAGGCGCGCCTGCTTTGGTGTCCGCCTTGCCGCCCAGCATGAAGTAGGCAGCGCCGCCCGCGGCAATACCCAGCAGCAGCACGGCTACGGCGATGATGATGATCTTTTTCATAAGCTATCCTGCTTTGATGTTGTCTCTTCCCTGAGAACGCACCCGCATGCAGACCGGATCCCTTCCCGTCATACGCCTGGTTGCGTCACAATAAAGTTCAGCAAATTGCATGCCAGACACGGAATTTATTTTTTATTCAATATAAACAAATTGATACAGCAACTCTTCGATCCAGGCACGCCGTCGAGTACGACAATCCAATGGCACGCAGGCGGCAACCGCCGATTTATCGGCAGATCGCCCGACTGAATTCAGATTCAGCGCGATCCGCCAGCGCGGCAGGCCCGCCCCGGAGGCCGGCGGGGAAACACGCTGCAAAGGGTTCAAATACCGGATTCCCGCCGGCCATCCGGGTCACGGAAACCCGGTTGGTAATGAGAGTCGATGCGCCTGCCGGCTCTATGCAAAGCAATCCACCAGACCGCGCGCCACGGGCGACGCTGTCTGGCCGGACGCGAGCGGCTGCTGGCCGTCCGCATCCGCCACGGGGTTGTAGCCAACACCGCCCTGGGTGCCCGCGGCCTGGTCTTGTCCGCTGCCACCTTCCTGGTGTGATATGTTGACATTCACCAGGTTCAAACCCTGCTCAGCAAACATGTCACGCAGACGGGGCAATGACGACTCGAGCGCATCGCGTACGGCGGCATGCTGGCTCGAGAAGACGATGCTCGCGCGCTCACCGTCCATATGCAGCTGCAGCTCCAGCGGTCCCAGGTGTTGCGGGCTCAACTTGAGACTGGCCGAGTGGATGTTCTGGTTTGCAAACCAGACCACCTGCTCGGCCATGGCACGCCCCCATCCCGGCTGCCCGACCGGTACCGATATCCGGGATGCAGACGGGGTCGTTGCGGTATCCAGCAGGGAATCCGCAAATGAGATGGTTGCGGCGGCAGGTGCGACGGCAGCATTCCCTGCAGGCTGCTCCGGCGCGGCATTGGAGCCGTTATCGCCGCTCATGCCGGCATCCGCGCCGTTACCCTGCGCTGTCGCCACTGCCGGCAGCTGTGGGACGCCGGCGCGTACCGCAACCCCGGCGGGCTCGCTTGCCGGGCGCGGCGGCGCCGCCTCCGCTGCGTCCGCGTCTGCCTGGGCGTCACCGGTTATATCCTGCGGTTGCGCCAGGGCCGTGCCGGCCGCCGGGACACCGGCTGCGCCGGCGGCGACGAGCTCCGGTTCGTCCGCTGTTGCGGTGGCGGCAGATTCCGCTGCAACACCACCATCTGCGGTAGCTGGCTGTGCAGCAGGCGCATCCACCCCTGCCCCGGCCGCCACGCTGGCAACCGCCGTTGTCGCGAGCGCCGCCATGTCGCCAGTCGCTGCGGGATTTTCTGCAACCTCCACGAGCATTGGCGCGGGTGCCTGCAGCACCGGCACCTCTGCCGACTGGGCTTGCTCCGTCGCAACCGTTTCGGGCACGGCGGCGGACTCCGCATCCTGCCCAGCCGCAGCCTGTTCGGAGCCCGGCGCAGAATCCGCCACCGCTGCATCCTGTGCCGTATCCTTCGCAGCGGCACGCTGATGCGGCTCATGGGGCAATTTCTTGCCGCCGGGCGGCACGGTTTGCATCTCTGTCGCCCCAGCCTGTTCCTTCTGCCCGGCGGCCAGCAGCCGGGAAAATCCGCCGGTCTCTTCCCGGCCGGCGAATTTGCCCTTGCCGCGCGCTGCTGCCGTGGCGGAAATCCCCGCATTCAGGGTCGGTATGGCCTTGCTCATGGTGGTAATCCGTATCCGTCAGTTTCGGCACCTGTACAGGAATGCAACATCCGGGCCAGAACAGGAGAACCTATCGCATAATCCCGCGCGCACCGCGTTGTTGACTGCAATCCGGTCCTGCTGTGTTGCAGCGCTTGCCCGTACTGTTCGTACTGGGTCGCGCGAGTCAGGCAGCCGGGAGCGGCCAGGACCGGATGCAGTCGCAACCGGTGGGGCCGGTCATGACAACCGGGGGCGCCAGCGGATGCGGGCATGTTCGTTGGTCTCCAGCTGCTCCAGCCGGTCCGCCTCTCGGCGCTCGGTCTCCAGCTTGCGCTCGATCACCTTGTTCAGCGCGTTGACTCTCACCTGTTCCTCGCGCCACTGTCGGGCACAGTGCTCCACCTCCACGCGCACGCCTTCGAGCACCCGATGCTGCTGGTGGATTGCCTGGTTGAGTTTGTCCAGAAACAGGTTGTAGTCCTTCATCTGCACGATATGCAGCCCGTCACGACTCTTGCGCAGCAGGCCCTGCATGTATTCATCCCGGTAGGATTCCAGCTCGCGGAGCTTCTGCTGCTTTTGCTCGAGCCGGAATTGTGCGTCCGCCAGTTTCAATGCGGCCGCCCGCAGATGCTCCTGGGCAAGCTCCAGCGCGGGTTTCATGCGTTGCGACGGTTTCATTCACTCTGCTCCCTGCCGGCAGGCCTGAGTGCGCCTGATGCTGCAGGCGCCAGCAGCGTGCGAAGCTGGCGCAGGCTTTCAGGTAGCGTCACCGCCTGCCGGTTATGCTGTTGCAGAAATTCACGCAGGCGCGGGTAGCAGGCAATGGCCTCATCTACGCGCGGATCGCTGCCGCGCTGGTAGGCGCCCACGGCTATCAGGTCACGGTTCTGTCGATAGGCGGAGAACAACTGACGGAACCGTTGCGCCGCCTGCAAGTGCTCGGGTGCGGCGATCTCATGCATGATACGGCTGATCGACGCCTCGATATCGATCGCCGGGTACAGACCGGATTCGGCTATCTCGCGTGACAGTACCAGATGACCGTCCAGCGTGGCACGAGCGGCATCCGCTACCGGATCGTTATGATCGTCACCTTCGGCGAGCACGGTATAAAAGGCCGTGATGGAACCGCCGCCCGTATCCCCGTTCCCAGCTCGCTCCAGTAGCTGCGCCAGCTTGGCGAATACCGATGGAGGATAGCCTTTGGTGGCCGGTGGTTCGCCGATAGCAAGCCCGATCTCGCGCTGCGCCTGGGCGAAGCGACTCAGCGAATCCATCAGCAGCAGGACATTGTGCCCGTGATCGCGGAAATATTCGGCAATGGCCGTGGTCAGCCAGGCACCGTGCATGCGCATCAGCGGCGGTTGATCAGCGGGCGCCGCCACCACCACCGCCCGTGCCAGGCCGGCGCTGCCGAGGATGTTTTGTACGAACTCCTTGACCTCGCGGCCACGCTCGCCGATGAGACCGACCACGACCACATCCGCCTCCGTGAACCGCGTCATCATGCCGAGCAGCACGCTCTTGCCAACGCCGCTGCCGGCGAAGAGTCCCATGCGCTGACCACGTCCGACGCTGAGCAGCGCATTGATGGAACGCACGCCCACATCCAGTTGCTGGGTAATCGGTTGCCGCGCCAGAGGATTGATGCTGCGTCCGGTCAGCGGTACGCGGTCGTGCGCGACGATGGGCCCCTTCCCATCCAGCGGCCGGCCTGCCGCGTCGATCACCCGCCCGAGCAGCCCGTCACCAACCAGGGCTCCGGAACCCCGTGCCGCCGGCACCACGCGCGCGCCGGGCGTCAGGCCGTGCACACTGCCGGTCGGCATCAGGTAGGTATTGTCGCCGGCAAATCCAACCACTTCCGCCTCGATATGCTCGCCACTGCTGGTGAGCACGTCGCAGCGCGCCCCGACCGGGACCTGGCAACCGACAGCCTCCAGGGTCAGCCCCACCATACGCGTAAGGCGGCCCTCGACCGGCAACAACAACGGCCGTCCGGCGCGTTCACTGTATGCCTCCAGGCGCCGCAACCAGTTGTCACCGTGGCGGACCTGGCTTGGCGGGACTGCAGCGTTCATACACTCTCTCCGGACTCACCCAGCACAGCAGCGATCACCCGATCCAGGCGCGCATCCAGCGATGCGTCTACCTGCGAACTGTGCGTCGAGACCCGACAGCCACCGCGCTGGCTCAGACGGTCTTCCACGATCTCGCAACCGAACTCATCGTCACCATCAGACAGCTGGACACGTACCAGCTGCGCATCCTCCGGATGCAGGTGCAGCCGTATCTCCTGCGTACCGACCGGCAGCACATCGAGAGATTTGCGCACGGCCTCGACCACGAGCTCCGGATCCGTCCGCACCTCGCGGTAAATCACCTGCCGGGCGACGGCCAGCGCCAGCGTGACGAGTTCCTTTTCCACCCGCTCATCGAGCTCGGCTAGCGGCGCGGTCAGCGCCTGCGTCATACTGCGCAGCAGGCCGAGCTGCACCTGCACCTCAGCCTGTGCGGCGGCCAGTCCTTCCCGCCGCCCCTGTTCGAAACCCTCGTCCCGGGCACGCCGGATGGCGTCCTGGCCGCCGCTCGCCGCGCTGTCTTCAAGCAACGGCACATTCCAGCGTCGCGCGGCATCACCTGCTGCGTGTAGCGGCCTGTCAGACATATTCCTCTCCACCCTTGCCGCCGATCATAATCTCACCCGCCTCGATCATGCGCTGCGCCACCTGCAGAATCTCCTTCTGCGCCTCCTTGACCTCGCTCAGCTTGACCGGCCCCTTGGTTTCCATGTCGTCGCGCATCATTTCCGCGGCACGCTTGGACATGTTCGAGAAGATCTTGTCCTTGAGGATATCGTCAGCACCCTTGAGCGCTATTACCAGCACGTCTCCGGACACCTCGCGCAGGAGCGCCTGTATGCCGCGGCCATCGATATCCTTGAGGTTGTCGAAAACGAACATCAACTCCTGAATTTCCTGACCCAGCGCCTCGTCCAGCTCGATCAGCCGTTTGGTCAGTGCGCTTTCCTCGGCACTGTCGAGCGAATTTAGAATATCTGCGACTTTCTTCGATCCGCCTATGCGCGGCGGCTTGACGGTGCTGCGCTCGCCAACCTGCCTGGCCAGCACACGATCGAGCTCCTCCAGCGCAGCCGGGTGTATCTCCTCCATGCGCGCCACCCGGAGCAGCACATCCGTGCGCACGTCATCGTCGAGTCCGGCCAGCACACTGGCGGCCTGGTCCGCATCCAGTTGCGACAACACGATAGAGATGATCTGCGGATGCTCGTCACGTATCACCTCGACGATGGTCTCGGCCCCCATCCATTTTAGGGTTTCCAGACCTTTCGCGTTGCGGCCTTCAAGCACCCGGTTGATCATGCCCTCCGCACGTTCCGCACCCAGTGCCTGCTGCAGGACCTTGGACACGTACTCGTCCTGGCCGATACTCATGGCACTCTTGTTCCTGGCGGATTCAAGAAAATCGGTCACAACCTTCGCCACCTGCTCGCCACTGATATTACCGAGCGACGACATGGCCGTACCCACCTTATGAATCTCGCGCGGATTCATATGACGCAGAATGCTAGCGGCGTGCTTTTCACCCAGACTCATCAGGAGAATCGCGGCGCGCTGGGTACCGCTCAGAGACTGTTGCTTGTCAGCCATCCGTAGCGACCCAGTCCTTGACGACTCCGGCCACCCGGCGTGAATCGTTATCGATCATCGAGCGCGCCATGCCGAACTGCTGTTCCGGCGAAAGCGGCACCTGCTGCCCCGAAAGATTGACACGATCTTCACCCAGCGCTTGCGCACCACCAGCCGCGCCCTGCGGCAGCGCAGCCTGCCCGCCCGCACCGGCTGCCGGTTCCGGATGCAGCGCGAGACTGCGCAATACCGGGCGCAACACACCGAACAGGAGGAACAGCACGAACAGCGCGCCGAGCACCTGCTTGACCACTCCTCCGATCCATGGCTGCTGCCAGATCGGGGTTTCCGGGAACGCCTCGCTCACCTCTGCAACCGCGCGGAACGGGATATTGCTGACTTGGATACTGTCGTTGCGCTCCTCGCTGAAGCCGACGGCTTCCTTGACCAGATCGGTAATTCGCGCTATTTCAGCCTCCTCCAGCGGAACCCGTACGGTCTTGCCCTTGTCGTCGGCCTGTGTGCGATAGTCAACCAGCACCGCGACCGAGAGCTGCTTGACCATGCCCGGCGATTTCCGCGTATGGCTGATACTGCGGTCGATTTCATAGTTGCGCGTCGCCCGGCGCGTATTGTTGACCGGCTTCGGCTCCTCCTCGGCGATCGAGCCGTCATTGAGCGTGCCTGCCGGTGGCGGCTGGTTGGTCAGCGCGCCGGGTACGCCAGCGACCGTGCTGGACGTGGTACTTTCTTCGAAGGTTTCCTCGCTGCGCACAGCACGGTCATCCGGTTGATAGCTTTCCGTGGTGCTTTCGACGGTGGTGAAGTCGACGTCGGCTACGACCTGCGCCCGTACGCCGTCGTCACCGACGATCGGAATGAGAATATCCTCGATGCGCTTGATGTACTCCTGCTCCAGCTTGCGCGTGTAGGCCAGCTGACTGGCACTGGCCGCAATCCCGTGGGCGCCGTTGTTGGCGGTAAGGAGCCGGCCATTCTGGTCGACCACGGTCACATCGTCCGCCTCCAGGCCCTCGACACTGGATGCCACCAGATTGACGATACCGGCCAGGCGTTCATCATCCAGCCGCGCACCCGCGAACAGCTTGAGCACCACGGATGCCTGCGGCTTGCTGCGATCGCGCAGGAAGACCGAGCGCTTAGGAATCGCCAGATGCACGCGCGCGCTTTCCACACTCTGCAGCGTCGAGATCGAACGCGCCAGCTCCCCCTCGATCGCACGGTTGTAGCGCGCCTGCTCCATGAACTGGCTGGTCCCGAAACCCTGGCTTTCGTTGAGCAGCTCGAAACCGGTGCCGTCACCGCGCGGCAGGCCACGGGAGGCGAGCTTCAGACGCGCCTCGTGAACCTTGTCTGCCGGCACGGTGATTGCACCGGAACCGTGCTCGATCCGGTACGGGATACCCGTGCTGTCCAGCGTTGCTGCGACCTGCGCGGCCTCGACATCCGACAACCGTCCGTACAGCATGCTGTAGTCCGGCGTACGCGACCAGAGCACCACGGCGACACCCAGCGCCACGCTCGCGGCCAGACCCACCATCAGGCCGATCTGACGCAATACGGGCAAGGCGTTGAATCCGCGTGCCTGGGCCGCAATGTTTTCAGGATCAACCAGCGCCATCGTGTTCTCCTTTCCAGTTCAACGACTCCATCACCTACACCGACATGCTCATGATTTCCTGATACGCCTGTACCAACTTGTTGCGAACAGTCGTCAACGCCTGGAACGACAGGCTTGATTTCTGCATGGCCACCATGACCTCAGCCACATCCACATCGGGATCCTCGGCTTCGAAAGCGGCAGCCAGTTTGCTGGCAGTCTGCTGTGTCTCATTCACGCCGTTGACGGACTGTGCCAGCAAGGCGGCAAAATCCGGCCGTTCGCTTGCCGCCACATTGCCGCTTTCTGCCGCTGGTGAATATTGCGCCTGCGCCGCTATCGCGCGCATCTGTGCCAGTACCTGGCTGATACCCATCTCGCTCATACCCCAACCCCATAAGCGTATAACCTGACCATTTCTGTCTTAACGCACCGCAATGCCGGCTGTCCGTGATGTGACATCCAGACCGGCATCGCGCAGGCGCGCTATCTTGTACCTGAGCGTGCGCGGACTGATACCCAGGCGGGCAGCCGCCTCCTTGCGGCTGCCGTTACCGGCCTCCAGCGCCCGGATGATCAATTCCCGCTCCTTCACCTTGAGGTCCTGTTCCAGTGCCTTTTCCGACGCGGCCGCGGCACATCCCTGTGCCTCTGTGGAAATCGTTTCCGGGCCAACCTCGTCAAGACTGACGTCCGCCTCCCCGATGCAGTCGCCGTCGTGCAGGATGAGCGCACGCTGCACGACGTTTTCCAGCTCGCGCACGTTTCCGGGCCAGCTCCAGGCCAGCAGCTTGCGCTGCGCGGCCGAGGTGAACTCCGGCACGAACGCGCCGGTGTGGTAGCGCTGTACCAGCATGCGTGCCAGCGGGAGAATGTCGTCCGGCCGATCACGCAAGGCCGGCAGACTCAGCGGAAACACATTCAGGCGGTAAAACAGGTCTTGCCGGAAGCTGCCATCTGCCACGGCAGCGCGCAGCTTCCGGTTGGTAGCGGCCAGCACGCGCACATCGAGCGGTATGGTTTCCCGTCCGCCCAGGCGTTCGACCTCCTTTTCCTGAAGCACCCGCAGCAATTTTGCCTGCAGGCCGAGATCCATCTCGGAGATTTCATCGAGGAGCAGCGTGCCGCCCTGGGCCTGCTCGAACTTGCCGGGGTGTGCGTGGTAGGCGCCGGTGAAGGCCCCTTTTTCGTAGCCAAACAGTACGGCCTCGAGCATGTTCTCGGGAATGGCTGCACAGTTGATGGCAACGAAGGGAGCATCCCTGCGGGAGGAGTTCCGGTGAATGAACCGTGCAAGTACCTCCTTGCCGGTACCGGATTCACCTGTGATCATCACGGTCACCTCGGAACCGGCGACGCGACGTGCCAGCGCCACCAGTGCAACCGAACGCCGGTCCTCGGCGACCAGTTCACTTCCGGTAACCTGTTGCACAGGTTCATCCATGCCTCGACCTCCCTGTCCAGCGAATCCGCCATAGCCTGTCGTAGCTACGGCCTCAACTTCACCGCACCCGTCTGTGCCGCATTCACATAACGGCAGTACGGGCCGCTAATTCCATTAGCGAGTGGTCAGTCACGACCACCGGAACCACGACAGCCAACATGCAGATTGCATGCCAGAGCAGTGCATCCATTTATTTTCAATAGGTTACAATGCATAACGGCGTAGCGCGTCGAAATATCAACGCCCAGCCCGGTCAACCGGAAAGGCAAAAAGCCATATTCCCGACACATTTGGCGGCACAAGCTCCATCCGCGCCGAGCCGATAAAGGCTTCAGTACGCACACACCGGTCGCGGGATTTCAGGGTAAGATGCGTGTCCAGTCCTATACTCGACCGGCCGCTGTCCAGCAGCCATCTAGCCGGGGTCCAGGGATTCAGTACACAGGTGGCGCTTGGTCTATTCCATCGACAAACTGATCAGTGAAACCCGCCGCCTGGCGGCGGAGTATCGGCGCTCGACCGGTCAGGTATTGCCGGTTTCCGGGGAAATTGCCCGCCATGACGCGGCACGCCTGCTCGGCCTGCAATTGTGCGAATCGGGCACTGCCGGGGTTGACGCCATCGGTACCGGCAACCGCGCCGGACAGCGGATCCAGATCAAGGCACGCGTCATGTCCCAGGACCATAAAAGCGGCGCCCGGCTCGGTCAGATCAATCCCCAGGGAGACTGGGACTCGCTGTTGCTGGTAATTCTCGATGAAGACTACGAGGCCAGCGAAATCTACGAAGCCTCGCGCGAGGAACTCGGGGACGCAATGTCCGCCTCTGAGCACAGCAACCGCGCTAGGCGTGGCGCCCTCTCCGTGGCAAAGTTCAAGAATATCGGGTGGCTGGTCTGGGCCCGGGAAACCGGCCTCGAACCGCTGCGCTGAAACGAGTCGCCTCAACCAGCGTTGGCGGCATAGCTGCTCACCGCTCGCCGACCCGCTCGCACATCCTCGAGGATAGCGGCATGCGCATCACGCGCCGCGCGGCAGTGGGTGATGACAGTTCCGTTCATCTCGATGATCCGCCGGATCCCCTCAGCCAACTCCGGCGTTTCCTCCGGGTTGACGCCCCCGGCGAACAGAGTCTCGACCTGCCGTTGTAACGTATCCCGGCGCACAGCGACCCCGTCCCAGTCGGCGGCAACCGCGCACGCCTGCATCTGGCCAGCCAATTCCAGCAATCCGGCAAGCTGTTGCCGCATGGATGCGGTCATTTCGGTAGCCGCCTCAGGCACCGGCCATGGACTTGACCATTTCCCCGCCGCCGATGGCTTCCTGGGGAATGGCGTCCCAACCCTGCTTGATCTCGCGCAGCAGGCTCGCAACCTCATCGAGCGCTGCCAGCTCGTTATTGAGGTGCGCATCCATCAGGCGGCGAAACATGTAGTCGTACAGGCTATCGAGATTGGCCGCCAGTTCGCCACCGGCATCCATGTCCAGACTGCTGCGCAGCCCGAGCACGATCGAACCCGCACTTGTGATGTTCCTGCCCTTATCCTCGATCTGATTGCGCTGCATTGCGCCCTTGGCCCGTGCGATCTTATCCAGCGCGCCGTCGAGCAGCATCTGGATAAGCCGATGAGGCGATGCCTCGGTGACACCGGTCTGCGTGCCGACCGCCTGGTACTGGCCAATACCGCCCTGCTCTGCCGGATTCTTCATGGTGACGTGCTTCCTTGTCCTGATGGTTTATGTTTTTGACATCCCGATTCTGCCGCAACTGACCGACCCGCCCGCCCGCAGGTAACTATGCATTTTCGATGCCAATATGGACGATGCGCGATCGATTAGCGGTTATTGTAGTTGCCGATGTTCGGCAGCATCTGCAACTGCTGTGACAGATAGTCACTGGTTACCTGCATACTCCCGAGCAGCGTATCGAGCTGAGAGAACTGCGCATACAGCCCCGATTCGACCTGGGACATGCGGTATTCGAGCGACTGCTGGCGCGTCTCCAGCAGCCGCTTGCTGCCGTCCAGACTGTCGGTACGACCCTTGATCAGCCCGTCGATATCCAGCCAGCTGCCGACCAGCGTATCCAGCCGGTTGGCGAAACCCTGGCCGTCCGTCGAAAACAACTCGGACACGGCATTGAAATCAGAGACCAGCGCGCTCTCCAGGTCAGCCGAATCCACGGTAAGGATACCGTCGCGGGAAAAGGTCAGACCGATTTCCCCGAGATAGGACAAGCCGCTGGGCAGGCCACTGGCTGGCGTGTTCATCACGCCGCGCAGGCCGCGCTCGACCGAGAACAGCGCGCTGTCGGTAGCCAGGTCGCCGTCACGCAAGGTCCGTATGGACGACAGTACTGCATTGTAGGCATCGGCGAAGGCCTGTACGGATTCCGCCACGGCCGTGACATCACGCTCGATATCGAGCGTAACGGCACTGCCTGGAAGTGCATTGTTCAGCTCCAGAGTGACACCGGTAATGACATCGTCTATGGTGTTGTTGCCGCGTGTAACCGAATATCCATCAACAGCGATTTCGGCATCCAGCAGCGCGGTGTTACCGCCAATCTGATTCAGCTCCTGGAAGCCGAAGGTAGACGCAGATATTCCGCCAGCATATGACAACGTCAGCGCATTGGCTGCGCCGCTGTCATCCGCGGTCAGCACGAGCTTCTGATTCCCGTCATTGCCGAAGATAATTGTGGCCGTAACACCCGGATTGGCTGCATCGGTATTGATTGCATCCCGGATCTCGCCGAGCGTCCGCGCCGCGGACAGGTCGACTGTCACGACATCCGCCGTATCCGTACCAACCTGTATGGTCAGGGCATCGCTCGAACCGCCGCCGAACGTAGCGGTATCCAATGCTTCGGCAGAGGCAAACTTGTGCCGTTCCGCCAGCCGCACCACCTCCACCTGGTAGCTGGATGCAGCGGCAGTGTTGGTGGCGGTTGCGGTAAACAGGCCGCCATCACCCGAGGTGGCAGTAAAGACCTTCAGCGAGGACGGCGTGCTGAGATCTTGCATGGCGGATTGAAATGTGGACAGCGCGCTCTTCAACGTGCCGTAGGCACTGATGCGCGCATCGATACTGTCTTTTTTCTGCTGCAGGGAAACCAGCGGCTGCCGCTCGATCTCCATCAGCTGGCTGACGATGGAATTTACATCAAGCCCGGAACCGATGCCTGCAGCACTCAACATGATCGTGTCACTCGCGGCTCATCAGGAAATCAACCCGTTCAGGCACGGGCATCGAATATTCTGCCATCGCCATCGTTGATTTGATTCATAATGGCAAGCATTTCTTCGGACGGGATCTGCCTGATCACCTCGTCCGTGTCCCTATCTACCACCTTAACAACGATGCGGCCGCTGGTATCATCAACACTGAAGCGCAGGGCACGCTTCATCGACTGCATGCGCTCGTTCAGCCGCTCGACAACCTCTGCAATCTGCTCCTGGAGTCTGCCTTGCTGGTCCGCACCTGTTTCCCTGGTATTGTTGCCTTGCGTCTCTTTGACTGCAGTCACCTGCACAGGCTGCGGCGGCGCATCGAACGAACGGGACGTGATACCTGCATCCGCGAGCGGTACAAGCCGTGAAATCGGATCGTTCATATCAAGCACCTACCTTAAAGGAGGGGGCTGCCGGGCGTCCCTTCCCGGCAGCTCCCTTAACCCCGTTACTGCATCAGCGAGAGAACTGACTGCGGTACCTGGTTGGCCTGTGCCACCATCGCGGTACCAGCCTGCTGCAGAATCTGCAGACGTGTCAGGTTCGCCGTTTCGGTCGCGAAATCGGCGTCCATGATGCGGCTGCGAGCAGCGGATTGGTTCTCGGAAGCCACCTGCAGGTTATTGATGACCGACTGGAAGCGGTTCTGCACCGCACCGTAGGTCGCGCGAGCGGTGGTCACGGCGTCCAGCGCCGTGTCAACAGCACCGATGGCAGTGGTTGCACCGGAAGCGGAAGTGATGGCACCACCGGCGGCAGCCGTGGTCATCGAGGTCGTGGTGACGGTGATGGTGTCACTCGAATTGGCACCGACCTGGAAAACCTGGGCACCAGCGCCGGTACCAATGATCGCGATGCCGTTGAACGTGGTCGCACCCACCTGGCGGGTGATTTCAGTATTCAGCGCCTGGTACTCGGCGTCCAGATTGGCACGGTCGCTGGTGCTGTTGGTGGCGTTCGCCGACTGTACGGCCAGTTCGCGCATGCGCTGCAGCATGTTGGTGATCTCATTCAGACCGCCCTCAGCCGTCTGGGCCAGCGAAATCGCATCGCCCGCATTGCGGACCGCGACGTTCAGGCCACGCACCTGGGCATCGATGCGGGTGGCAATGGCCAGGCCGGCGGCATCGTCCTTGGCGCTGTTGACACGCAGGCCGGAGGACAAACGCTCGATCGAGGTCTGCAGGCCGGTCTGGGTGCGCGACAGGTTACGCTGCGCAGACAGCGACATGACGTTGGTATTGACGGAAAGTGCCATGGTAAATCTCCTTTTTGTCCAGGCAAGAACTGGTTTTGGTGCCCTTCCCTGGACCCAGTTTGTATTTGGCGGATATATCAATCCTTGTGATATTCACCGCCTCCGACTGGGTTAGCGTCACGGCAGGGGGATTCTTTAATGTTTTCTGACGCTGAGCCAGCCCACCCATACCGCCCGGGCCCGTCATCCGAAAATCGCATTTTTATTCATTTCATTCATGGCCTTATATTCTTCCCCACAGGGATGCACGCGAGCAACAAGCCGCGGTACCGGGAACGGAATACGACGTCGCAGCCAAAAAATTGTCATTATTTTGGCATCGCCGCTTCGGCGCAGGGGCGACCAGCACGCGCCGTTAAACTCTATCCCGCCCTGCACGATAGCCCTGGAACAGGATCTTTCGGCCACGACACGAGCAGGGCGCCCATGCAAAACCGCCGTAACTACTACCGTATCCTGCATATCCAGCCGGATGCGCCCACCGCCATTATCAAAGCCAGCTATCGCACCCAGATGCAGAAGCTGCGGATGCACCCGGATCTGGGGGGTGACGAGTGGAACGCCCAACTGCTGAACGAGGCCTATCGAACGCTATCCGATCCGGATCTGCGCCGCGCCTACGATCGGGAATTTTTCGCGGCACGCGGCAAGTTACGCGAATCCGCCCGGCGCGACACTGCGACTGCAACGACCACGGGAACTGTTGACTCCGCGCAGACGGCATTCAAACCTGATCCCTCGCGCTGCCCATTCTGCAATTCCGTCAGACCTGCTCGGCAGATCTATCCCGGCCCTGCAGACTGTCCGAACTGTGGGGCACCGCTCGAGACAGCCAACAACCTGAGACTGATCCAGAATGCCAGGCGCGCGGTTGCGCGCAGCAGTCGGAATGAAGCCATCGCCATCTGCCTTGCTCCCGGCACGAAGCGCCACCCGGGCACCTTACGCGACCTGTCGCCGAACGGCATGCAACTGCTCAGTCCGACGCCGTTGCAGATAAACCAGGTCATTCAAATAACCTGCGCAGCGCTTACCGCAACCGGCCGGATCACATACTGCAACCGCGTATCCGGCAGTGGCCAGTTCATTGCTGGCCTGGAATTTCTCACCTTGCGATTTTACGAACGCTCCGGCACATTCCTGTCTGTGAGCGCCTGATCGTGCCGCAGCGGCGTCGCCGCCCGGACACAGTGCCGCATGCGTAAGGCAGGCATAGCCAGGCCGCTACCGTTAACACATCGATCCGGATTCCGCGAACCGATTCATTGACGCAATCACCACCATGTCAACCCTGGGCTTGATCCTCCTGCTGCTAGTACTGCTGGCTTTCTGGTCCATCGGTCTGCGCAACCATGACACGGCAATCGCAACTGCCAGGGAAACCTGCCGGCAACGGGATGTCCAGTTCCTGGACGGAACCGCCGCACTGCAGTCGATCAAGCCGGACTGGACCAGCGCGGAAGGCCCGGTACTGCAACGCACCTATACCTTCGATTACAGCGAGGACGGCATAATACGCCGTACCGGCTGCATCATCATGCGCAACAGCCGGGTAACAGCGGTGCTGCTCGATGCCTGAAAGCCCTGCAGTCGGGCGCTTCCGGGCCAGCCTCGCCGGCAGCGCCGTGGATTTTTCCTATGTATCGGAACCCTCGGAAGACAGGGCGGATATCCGGTTTATCGGGAAGTTCCAGGGCAGCGAGGTCGTATGGGATGCCACCGTCATGACACTCAAGCACTACAATGCCAGCCAGCTACACCATGGTGGACCGACGACCAACAAGCAGTTCATTGATGTCGCCAGCACCGGCACGGAATACCGCAGGATAGTCATCGGGCTCGCCGTGGCGTGCATCGACCAACCGGCGTTGCTGAAAACGATGATCATGGTTAGAAAATACAAGCGCCTGCAGCCGGGGCGGCATGAATTCGGCGGCACAGGATGAAGGGAATCTCAAAGACCCAACTGCGATATAATATTCGACGGACAAAGTCTTTACGGAGCGGCCAATGCCATATTACCTGTACATCGTGACTGTCAAAGAAGCAACAAATGCAAAATCGCTCGGTTACGTCGATGAGTTCGCCGATTTCAGGACGGCAAAAAAGGAAGTGAAGCGTCTGCGGACAGAAACGCCCCTGCCCGAGGAGCAACACTACAAGATCATCTTCGCGGCCGACCGGAGCGAGGCGGAACAAAGCCTGCTTGAATACAGGGAACAACCCATAGCAAGAGAATGGGAGAAATAGCAGCAGGCCACGGGAGCCTGGCACATGGAAGAAAACGAGTATAAGGAAACCTACCACGCCCTCAACGTTCAACGCTGCGTCTTCGAAAAGGCGATCAATTCACGGCGTGCGCAGTGCAGCAAATCGGTTCGTTTCCATCTGGCCGACCGCGAGGGAATTTCCTGCAACCACGCTTCCGGCAATTCACTATGCACGCTGCTGCTGGAGTTGATGCGTGCCAACGCTCGCTTTGCCCTGCACCTCGCCAGCACCCATGCACCGCTGCCACACGCGAAGGAAATCCGGGTACAGACCGGAGGCATGCTGGGACTGCAGGGACTCGTGGAACCCGCCAAGTCAGGCCAGTCGCAGATCGATGACATCATCGGAACCATAGCTGCCGCGCTGCACCGTTACGGCAGCCTCGAGGCACTACCCTACGACGTCATCGTCAAGGACATCGTCAGATTCGAAGGTCGCAGGAAACGATCCCGCAAACCCGATGCTGACGCATAGGCATACACATCATGCAGCCGACCGCCGCATCCTGCGGCTACCTGGGCGCAATCACTGACCTTGTAGGAGAATGCTGTCGCTAACCGTCGGAGACAGGATTTCCAGTACAGCACCATCCAGTGTCGAATGCCTACGGACCTGATAGTACACGGTCTTCTTTCCCGCACCCTGGCTTAGCGTGAAGCCGGCCGACGCATTGATATCCTGCCACTGGGCATCGCCGAAATCGGCCTGCTCGCTCGCCCGATACTGGGTAGGCGCGCCGATCACCTTCGCATCCAGCGTAACGCCACGTCCTGTTGTCACAGCCGCACCGCCGTTGATGGCGAAACGACCGACGCGCAGACTTGCCGCTGACTCGCCGGTACCTTCGTCCTGAGTAATACAGCTGGCACCCCCGCCACCGGATGACAGGGAGAGGACCAGCATCCTGCTGGTGTTCGAAGTCACCAGAGACTCCTGTTCGGTCTTATAACCGGACATCGACGCCGTCACCAGCAGGCTCGCCCGCGGCACGGAATCGAAGACGGCATAGCCACCTGCATCAGTCCTGGTCGCACCGAACTGGTCGAGTTTCGCACTGGTGCCGAGACACACTGCAACCCCTGCAAGCGGCAGGTTGCCGCCACGTTCAAATACCCGCACACGCAATTCCGCCGCCGTAATTCCGGTTGACACGAGCAGCAGCAGTACAGCGACGAGCCCGATCCTGTTTACTGAGGTTTGCATACCGAAGTTCTCCTGGAAAATCTTACACATCATCATTATCTATTGGTCTGTTAGATTGTCATGCAGACGCGTCAGGCTGATCGTGTCCCGGCGCTCGCGCTACCGGCAGCTGACGCTCAATCCGCGCTCCCGATCTCCGCAAGCACTCCGCGCACCTGCTCCGATTTGACTGGGAACGTCAGCGCGAAATGTACCGGGAGGCGGCTGCGCAACCTTTCAAACTGTGCCGCATACTCCTTTTCATAGAACACCAGCACCCGCGTCTCCGGCATGCGCTGCACGATCGCGAGCAGGGACTCCAGGCTGCTGGTGCGATCGCGGAAATCGGACTGGAAATTGAACTCCGCCACGATCACGTCCGGCGTCCGCTGCTTCAGGACTCCGAGTGCCTTGCGCATCCGTGACACGCTAACAACCTCATATCCAAACGCTTCATACAGCGACCTGAAGTCCGGATAACCCCCCAGCTCCGTAAGCGCCAGCAGCAGACGTGACCTGCCTGTCGAGTCCATGGCCAGCCCTTATTCTGTTCCCGGCCCGGCCGCTGGACTGCTGCGCCAGCAACATGACACACCCATGTCATTAATAAACATATCTTCTTTCGCGTCAAAAATCAGTCTTTTTGCGTCGAACACCCCGGGTGAACAAAGTATCTAATTGTAATGATTGATAAATCAGTCTGCGGTACGAGGAATTGACAATTATAAATTAGATATTGCTTATTTAAGCAATTTCTAATATTATGACCAGGTCATTGCAGACAACTCACTACCAAAGATAACCCGGTTTGATACCGATTTTTTAGGAGAAACAACATGAAAACGATAGCAACACTGATGACTGCCGCAACGCTGGCGTTTGCCTCCGCTTCCGCATCCGCCTGGGGCTGGGGCCCTTTCGGCAACCACGGCTATAACGACGGCTGGGGTGACGGCTGGGGCGACGGTGACTTCGACGGCGGTTTCAGCATGAATTTCAGCGGTCACGGCAACGGTCGCGGCTATGGTCGTGGCTACAACCGTTACTACGACGGTTACGGTCCTTACGCGTACGGGCCCTACGGTTACGCGCCGTACGGCTACGCCCCCGCAACCGCGCCGGCTGCAGTTGCAGCGCCGGCTGCGAAGTAAGTACGCGCGACATACGGATATGCAGGTCGGGGATGGCCACCGCGCCATCCCCGGCAACCGCGTCAAGCGTAACCCGTCGCACGTGAGGGAGTGCCGCGCCGGCGGCTCCCGGCTGTATCTGTGCAAGTCCGTCGGTCATCTACCGGCTGGAAGCGCGACCGCTACTCGGGTGGATTATCGGTCAGGTTTGTCTGGCAGAGGACGCCGCGCATGGTGCTGATCAGATCCAGCAGTTTTTCATTACTGACCGAATAGTAGATACGGTTGGCATCCCGCCGTGATCGCACGATGTTCTTGTTGCGCAGCTGATCGAGATGCTGGGAGACATTACTCTGCGAGGTACCGATCTTCTCGACAATCTCGCCAACGGACATTTCCTTGTTGCCCAGAGTACACAGGATCTTCCAGCGCAGCGGGTGTCCCATCGCCTTGAGCGCATCCGCGGTCAGGACTATATCCTCTTCAGGCAAATGATTCTCTGAATCTTCCATCGAAAACTCCTGTCTACCGGCCGCAGAGTGTACGCATCGCAGGCCTGGATGCAAGCCACCCTCCCGCTCTTGGGATCTTCGTCAGCCGTTCCCGGTGCGAGTATACCCCGTCATGTCTTTCGCAATGCAGATGATATCGCTAATTTTGCCTGAATCATCCTTGATCGCAGTCCTGGAAAAGAGGATGGGCACACGTCGCTGGTCGCTGGCAACGAAACTTGCCTCGATGCTGCTGATGGTACCCGTGCGGATCAGGGCTTCCAGCCAGGTCCCCATGAAGGCATTGGCCTGCTCCGTTTCCTCTTCCTCGAACACGTCACCGATAGACATGCCGATCAGCTCCTGCTCGGTGTAACCCAACAAGCGGCACGCGGTGGGGTTGACTGCGGTGATATGGCCGCCGGGCTCCAGTACGAGCAGCGCCTCGCCCATGTTGCTGATGATCTTCTCAAGATAGGTCTTGGCGAGATCGAGCTCCCGGGTGCGTTCCTCGACCAGCGCTTCCAATCGCGTATTGAGTTCACGCTCCTTCTCGATCAGACGGAGATAGGTACTGATCTTGTTGATCAGCTGGTTGTCGTCGATCGGCTTTAGCAGATAATCAGCCGCGCCGACGTCATAACCTTTCTGCTGGAATTCATCGGTCTTGTATGCCGCAGTAAGGAAGATGATCGGGATATCACGCGTCTTCTGCCGCACCTTCAGCATGGAGGCCGTCTGAAAACCATCCATCTCCGGCATCTGGATATCGAGGACTATAAGGTCTATGCGCGGATTGCCAAGCGCAATATCCAATGCCTCCCGACCGGAGCTGGCTTCGAGCACCTCGACGTCCATGTACCGTGCAATCAGCGAACGCAATGCAAGCAGATTGTTCTCATTGTCATCGACGATAAGAATCCTGAAATCGGCATACCTTTTCCTGTCACTCATCCGTAATCCCGTAGCGCTGGTCTTTCACTCACCGGACAGGTATTTGTCCAGCACACCCTTCAGATGGTGCAAATCGACGGGCTTGGCGATGCAGTCGACCGCACCTACGTCGTAGCATTGCCGCCTATCCTCCTCCGAGGAACGGGCTGTCAGCGCGATCACCGGCAGATCGGCAAACCGCGGCTGCTGCCTGATCCTGCGAATAGTTTCGTAGCCATCCATGTCCGGCATCATTATATCCATAAACACCAGCTTGAATTCCCCGTCCGTTGCCAGCGTCTCGAGCGCCTCCGGACCGTCGCCGGCCGCCATCACCTCCAGCCCCCAGTTTTCCAGCACTGGCGTCAGCGCGAGCAGATTACGCACATCATCATCGACCAGCAGGATCCTGGCGCCGCGATAATCGGCAGCCGGAATTGCCTGCACCGGCTCCTGATCATCGCTGCTTTCCTGGACCCTGCCAGCGCCGCCGGGGCGTGGCGCTTCCGGCAATTCCAGCGGTAGCAGCAGACAGAATCGGGTACCGTGTCCCGGCTCGCTCGCGACGGTGATGTCACCCCCCATCAGATAGGCCAGCTCACGGCTGATGGCTAGACCCAGTCCGGTACCGCCGAAGCGCCGGCTGGTTGAACCATCGGCCTGCCGGAATGCCTCGAACACCAGCTCCAGCTTGTCCGGAGCGATACCTATGCCCGTGTCGGTCACGCTGATGCAGACAGGATAACTGACCCCGTCATGTTTTATACCGGTCTCGAGACGCACGGTAATCGTGCCCTGGGTAGTGAACTTGACCGCATTGGAGAGGAAATTGATCAGTATCTGCCGCAGCTTTTCGCTGTCCGTGCTGATGGTGGACGGCGCTTGGGGATCGAATTCGGTAAGCAGTTTGAGCCGCTTCTCGTCTACCTGCGGCTTCATTAGCTCCGCCACACCGTCGATGACTGCCCGCGGGTTGACCGGCTCGGCAATGAGGGTCATGTGCCGGGCCTCGATCCGTGATAGATCGAGGATATTGTCTATCAGCGCTTTCAGGTCGGCACCTGCGTTGTGGATGACCCTGGCCTGGTGCACCTGCTCCGGCGTCATCTGCTGACGCACATCACTTTCTGCCAGCATCTTGGACAGCAGCAGAATGGAGTTCAACGGGGTGCGCAGCTCGTGACTGACATTGGCGAGAAATTCGGACTTGTAGCGATTCGACTCCTCCAACTCGCGCGCATAGCTCTTCATAGCCCGGGTATTCGCTGCATGGGTTGCCGCAAGTTGCGTCAGGTTGTTCCCGAGCTCATTCAGCTCCTGCGGCTGGCGCCAGGAGAACTCGACCTCCTCGTTGCGTTCCAGGACACGCGAGATACGATCGGTCAGCTCGCGTCCGAGCCGCTCGGTCTTGACGGCGATCAGCCGGGCGACGATGAAAACCACCACCAGCAATCCGATTGCGATTATGGCAACACGCAGTTCAACCGCACGCTGCAATTGCGCCAGCGGCGAGGGATCGACGCTGCGGCCCACCCACAGAATGCCGGCGTCCTCGGTTTCGAACAGCGGCACCCAGAGCACCTGCTGATTGCCGTACTCCCAGAGCGCGAGCTCCCCTTTCTCGAACAGTGCCTGCAGACCGTGAAAATCCTCGAAAGCGGTGGTCGGACGGCTCTCCCCGTTCGGCGCAGGCAGGTAGCGGCCGTCGCCAAGCACCCAGTAGTTACCTCGATAGGCGCCGGCCAGACCGCCCAAGTCTATATAGACGATCACCGAGCCGCGTCGCTCTTCAACCGTTACCTTGTCCTCGGCAAGGACGGGAATGACAACCGGGCTGACCAGGCTCATCTGCATGAAACGTTCCGGCCGCTGCTCCCCGGCAGCGCGATTGAAGATGATCGGCCCGTTCAGCACCACGCCTGGCGCCACTTCGCGGCTGGCGTCCAGCAGACGCTTGTTCACCGCGGGATAGTTACCGACCCTGGTCTCCAGCCGTCCGGTCTTGAGGTTGCGATCGAGCCAGAATATCGGCTTATCCTGCTCGTCCAGGAACAGCACCTGGGTCACATCGAACTGGTCGATCAACACCTGATTCACCCAGTTCACGTAACCCGCCCGCGCGGTTTCCAGGTCCTTGGCCTCCGGTCGTTTTGCTCCCGTGAGCAGCATGCCGGGCTCGGGCATTTTTGCCAGCAGGCGGACCATTTCGTGGCGCCGCGCCAGATGCTGATCCAGGTCGCTGAATTCGGCGCGCAGATTCTGCAGGTGCGCCTTGTGGTAGAGTGCCTCGATACGATCGAAGATCAGAGGCACATTGATCCCGAACGCGACCAGCAGCGGAACCAGTCCAAACAGGAACAGATAAAGGGATATCTGGGTACGCAGTTTCATCGGTTGCTGATTGCCGCCCGGCCGTTTGCATCACGCCTCAGGTGGTCTACTGTAGCACGGCTGCGCATAACCGGTCTTATACCAAGCATGATGGCACCACGATTCAGTCTGCGGGAATTCGGGCCCGGCCTGGTCATCGCTGCAACCGGGTTGGGCGCCGGCGACCTGGTAGTGGCCGCGGTGGCGGGAGCCAGGTACGGCACCGTGCTGCTGTGGGCGGTACTGCTCGGCGCCCTGATGAAATTCGCCATGAACGAGGGCCTGGCTAGATGGCAGCTTGCCACCGGCAGCACCCTGCTGGAGGGCTGGATCGAGCGGCTGCCGCAGCCGGTCTCCCTGTACTTCCTCGTCTACCTGCTGGTATGGAGCTTCGTCGTCGCCGGGGCCCTGCTTGCCGCCACCGGACTGGCCGCGCACGCCCTGTATCCCGGCCTGTCCGTGACACAGTGGGGCGTGATCCATTCCCTGCTGGCAACCGCTTTGGTACTTAGCGGACGCTATCGCCTGCTCGAGCCGCTCATGAAGCTGTTCATGGTCATCATGATGCTGGTGGTGCTCGTCTGCGCTGCGCTGATCGTACCGGAACTGGCAGACATGCCGGCGGTCTCGTGGTTGCCGGCGATCCCGCCTGGCTCGGTGCTCTTCATTGTCGGCCTGATCGGCGGCATCGGCGGCAGCGTGACGGTGCTTTGCTATGGATACTGGATGCAAGAACGGGGCTGGACCACTCCGGCGCACCTTGGACATGTGCGCCGTGACCTGGCCATGGCCTACACCCTGACCGGCCTGTTCGGCCTTGCAATCATGGTAATCGCCGCCGGTGTGCAGCCGGATGAAGTCACGGGGGCACGCATGGCGTTGGTCGTCGCAGCCCGACTCGAGACCGTCATCGGACCGTTCGGCAAGTGGTGCTTCCTCGTCGGCTTCTGGAGTGCGGTTTTCAGCTCCATGCTCGGCGTCTGGCAGGGTGTCCCCTACCTGTTCGCAGATTATGTCCGCCGCTGCTTCCGCCACTCGAACGTGCACAGCCCTGTCGATACACGATCATCTGCATACCGCGGCTACCTGTTCTATCTCGCCATTCCCCCGATGGTGCTGCTGCTGGCGGACAAGCCGGTCTGGCTGGTACTCGTTTATGCCGTGGCAGGTGCATTCTTCATGCCCCTGCTCGGCATCCTGTTGCTGGTGATGAACAATCGCCGCACGTGGACAGGCGAACTGGGCAACGGCATTGCCGCCAACCTGATCCTGTTCAGCACGGTGTTGCTGTTCGGCCTGCTGTTGCTTGACACCCTGCGGCAGACATTCGACTGAGCGCAAACCGCGCGCTCACCACTGGTATCCGAGCTTGGCGCGGTAGATGGTGTCGACCTTGTCCACCCCGGCAGGCGCGCCGCCGTCATAGGATATCTGCGCCTCGATACTGGCCAGGATGCCGGCCACCAGCGGGAACCGGAAACCGGTCCAGGTATCGACCACCACGTTGTCGGCCTCGCCCAGCTCGAACCGCCCGTTCTGGTTATGGTAGAACTGGATGCGGTCGGCCAACAGCATCCTGTCGAAGTCTATGTTCCAGCCCAGCGCCGGATACTCATCGTCCGCCGCCACATAGTACTTGTCCATTACGTACATCAGTCCGATATCGGCACTCAGGTTCATCTGCTTGCTTTCAAAGAACTGATAACCGACATGCGGCCCGAGCGCCGTACGCAACTGCAGATCGGCGAAGCGGTCCTGCTCGAAATTCAGCGAGCCACCGTAATACAGCTTGTCGGTCACGAAATAATCGTACTTGTTGTGCAACAGCCAGTTTTTCGCGGTGGTGACGCTGTCACTCTTGTCCTTCTGGTATTGGGCCACGAGATTGAGTCGATCATGCAGGCGTCGTATCTTCATGGCACCATCGAGCGCGATCTTTTCCTGCTCAGTATTGCCGCTCTGGAGCTCGAGGCCTGCGTTGACCAGGCCGCTGAACTTGTAGCCATCGCCGCGCTCCCATGCCTCCGGGTTGATCGACGCCAGCATCTGTGAATCGACCTCCCTGGCCGGTAGTCCGGCGGACTCGATCACGGTGACGCCGTCACTGTTGCTGACTGCGGTTGCCTGCAGCAGCTCCTTGCTGTTGAGGTATACATCGACCGGCTTCTCGACCCGGAGGTCGGCGACCTGGTCCCACTGCACGTTGATCACACCGGCAAAACCGGTCTTGAATTCGAGCACACCGTCTCGCTGCCGGACCACCTCCCCGACCAGGCGGGAACCGTCCTTGAGCACGAGTTCGTCTGCCTGCAGCGGCAGGCTTAGCGTGCAGAGCAACAGCAATATCAGCTTGACGGGTAATGCATGGCGTGGCTTGTGCGTGGGCATGGCGGTTTCCTTGCGCGGATTGGCAACAGCGGATCGCAGGCATTCTACCGATCCTGCGTGAAATGGCCAGCCTGCGCCGGCCGGCGGCGCTCAGTCCAGATAGCGGGACTGCCACTCCAGGAACTTCGCGTGCGCATGGGCTGCATACGATTCGCGGTCCTTGAAGTGCGCGGGATCGAATGCGTCGTAGATATAGTAGTTCACACGATGGTTGCGCGTGACGCTCATGTGCCAGATCTTGTGCAGCAGCGTCTGTGGACTGCGCCACTCGAAATCGTCCTGCGACTCATAGTGCAGGAATACCGGCAGGATCGGAATCCCCGTGCGCAGCGAGATATCGAAAGCGCCGTAGCGAAATGACTCGAAGATGCGCCGTCCCTTGCAGCCGCCTTCCGGGTACAGCGCGATGTTCTTGCCGGCGCTCAGTTCGCGCGCGATTTCCTCAGCCGCCGCATTGCGCGACTCCTTCGATTCACGCCTGACGTAGAGTGTACCCGCCGCCGCGCTGATGCGGCCCACGATCCACCAGTCCTTCACCTCGATCTTGGCCAGCGAATGGACGGGCAGGGCGGCGGGTATGCCGATATCCTCGAACGCCGATGGGTGGTTGGCGATCAGTATGTACTGCGCGGGCAGCCCATGGGTCGTGTATTTCTGATGCACGCGCAGGTCGACGCCGAGTGCCCGCACGAAGCTGCGCGACCAGGCCCGGAACAGGGGGAAATAGAAGCCTTCGATCAGGGCTTGCGGCAGCCAGGACAACAGATACATCGCCAGGGTGAATACGGCGAGCTCCAGCCAGCAGACGCTACGCCAGAGGACGCTGCAGACAAAGCGGATCACGACCCCTGCCTCCTCCTGCCATATGGTCTTGCCAGCATACTAACAGTCGCGCCCGGTTGCCAGCATGCGCATGTCGCAACGGCGGGTGGCCGACTGCGCGGCCGCGGCGCGACTCAGAACTGGAAGGCGTCCCCGCTAGCGGCCGTCCCGAGACTGTCCTCGAAGTATTCCAGCCGGTCCATGGCACGCTCGATCCTGCGCGGCTGTTCCTCGAGCTGGTTGGTTAGTGTCTCGACCCTGGCCGCGTTGCCGCCATCCAGCGGCACCTTGTCGTTGTCGATCAGGTAGGGCGTCACCAGCACGACCAGCTCGGTGTTCTGGCTGGTGATCAGCTTGTTGGAGAACAGGTTGCCGATGCCGGGTATATCGCCCAGGATCGGCACTCCCTCGCGGGTCTTGCCCTGGTTGCGGGTGATCAGCCCGCCGATGAATACAGTCTGTCCGCTTTCCACCAGCATGGAGGTGGTGACCTCCGTGGTCGACTGGGTGGGCAGACCGTTGAGCACGTCACCCTTGCTCACCTCGGGATGAATCTCGAGGAACACGCGGCCCTGCCCGTCCACCGACGGCTTGACCTTCATGATCACGCCGGATTCGAGGAACTCGACCGAGGTCGTGGTGACGTTGTCGATGGTGGTGGTGACGTTGTAGCCGAGCCGGTTGCCGATGATGGTTTCCGCCTCCTGGTCTTCCAGTGCCAGCAGCTTGGGTGTGGACAGGGTGCGGGTGCGACCACGCGTGCGCAGTGCATCCAGAAACAGTTCCACATCCGGCGTCACATAGTTGAAGAACAGGCCGGGCGATCCCGGGCTGCCCAGACCCTGGGTACCGATCGCCGCCTCGCCCGACTCGAAAACCTTGGCCCAGTCCAGACCGTAGGATTCGGAATCGCTCAGGGTAACCTCGAGTATCTTGGCCTCGATCAGGATCTGGCGTGGCTGGCGGTCCAGTTCCTTCAACAGCTGCTGGATGCGCCCGAGGAACGGCGGGGTGTCCTCCACGACGAGCAACCGACGCGCGGCCAGCGTGGTAACCTGGCCGTAGCTGGACAGGTGGTTCTTGACGATGCCAGCGATGACCTCGGGATCGGAGTACTGCACCTTGAAGGTACGCACCTGGGTCGGACCGCCCGGTTCCGACTTGCCGGCCTGATCACGTTCCAGGATGAAATAGCTGCCATTGCGATGTTCCACGCCGTAGCCGGCGGATGTCGCTATCGAGCGGATCGCCTCCTCGACCCCGACGTCGTAGAGGTTGACTGACACCTCGCCCTTGACATCATCCGACAGCAGGATGTTTACGCGTGCCGCGCGTGAGAGCATCTCCATGACCTCGGCGATCTCCACCTTGCGCAGGGTGAGCGTAATCCGGCCGTCGTGAATGATATCCGACGCCACGGCCAGCGCATCCCCGACCTGCAGCAACAACATCGCTGCCAGCAACAATCGCAGCATCCCCTGCCGCTGATTACCATGTTCCGTTGGCATGTACATCCTTTCCGGCTCCATCCTGTGCCCTGAGCTCGAGTACCCGCTGCGAACCGTTCCGCTCCAGCAGCACCTTGTGTTCTTCCACGACGACCACGCGGTAACCGTCTATGTCCTGGCCTACACCCACGATCCTGCCACCGATATCGGCAAACGAGTCCCGCCCTGCCAGCACGATCCCCCGCAATTCCATGCCGTCGCCTTCCGCCTGCGCGGCAGCACCGGCGGCGGCAGCCGGCGGCGGCACGAAGGGATTGACGCGCAGCGGTTCCTCCGCGCCGGCTGCCGACGCCATGCCCAGTGCCAGCAGCAGCAACACGGGCTGCAGGATCCTAGGCATCCGGCGCCTCCCGGTAAGACACGATCGTCAGGCTCGCGATCAGTTGCGGCGTCGAGTCCGTGACCGGCCCGGGCGTGATATCGAACTGCTTCACCACCACGTAGCCCAGCTCCTCGCGCATGTCCTGCAGCCAACGGTACAGATCGAAGTAGTCGCCGGACACACGCACATTGAACAGCACCTCATCGAACACCTGCATCCGGTTGCCCGTACCGGGTGTCACGCTCAGCAGCTCGATGTGATTGCGCCACGAGATGCCCTGCAGGCGCCCGATGATGAACGACTCCATCTGGTTGCTCGGCAGATCGATCATGTCGCCGTGCAAGCGATGCTGCAGCGCGGCCACGCGCTCCTGCAGCTCGGTCATTTCGCGCTCGAGCGTGTCGCCCCTGGCGGTGACATTCTCCAGCAGTCTGAGCGTGGTCAGGGATTTGCGGTAGTCGCGGTATTCGGGCCAGACCGCATAGGTGGCCACTGCCGTGACGACCACCAGGGCGGTGGACAACATGAGCAGCAGCAACGTGCGCGGCGGCGTATTGACCAGGAACGATTGCATCAGCTGGTACCGTGGCTGTTGACGGTGACAGCCAGGTTGAAATCCACAAACCGGCTGCCGCTGGCCACCGTGGTATTGAGGATGCGCACGTCCGCGATCTCCGGCTGCTGGTAAAGGCGCCGCACGAATCCGGACAACGCTGCATGATCCTTGGCCTGGCCACGAATCTTCATATGGGTCTCGATCTTCCAGGCCTCCTGGCCAGCGTTCTCGCCGGCGGCCGGTATGACGATGAAGTAGCCGTTGCTGCCGGGTTCCTGCTTGCGCTGCACCATGCTGCCGGCGCGGTTGAATTCCCAGCCGCGAAACCAGACGTCACCCTCGACCAGGGCACGATCGACGGCGGCGAACATCGCCGGGGCCGCCGCCCCGCTGCGCAGGCCATCGAGCAGGGCAAGACGGCTCTCGAGTTCGGCACGGCTGGCATCCAGTTGCGCAAGCTGCTCGCGCTGTTGCGCGGTGATCGCCTGGCGCGCCTGCAGCGCGGTGATACGGACTTCGGCACGGCCGGCTAGCAGATGCAGTGCCGCCAGTGCCAGCAACAGGCCCAGCACCACGCTCACCAGCATGCCCCCGATCGCGCGCGCCCGTCCCTGCAGCCAGATCCGGTTGCGGTAATCGGTCGGAATGAGATCGATCTCATGCATTGCCGATCAACCCGTTCATGGCAAGTCCAGTCGCAATCGCGATTTCCGGCGATGGCGTGACTGCCAGCGTCGGCCGGTTACCCGGCGTCCGGTGAAACGCCTGCAGCGGATCGGGGATCGTCTCCACGTCCAGCTTGATCAGCATGTTGAGCATGGCATCCGCACCCTGCCAGCGCGCCAGGCTGCCGAGCAGGTAGACGCGGCTGACCGGTTCGCCCCGGGTCTGCGACGCGGCGTAGATGAGCGTCCGGTTGATTTCGTCGGCCAGCTTGAGAAACGCCGGCTTGACGATCTCCTGCAGCGTGATCGAGGCCTCCCGGTCCATGCCTTCGCGCAACCGTCGCCGGTCCTTCACCCACGGGTCCAGGCTGTTCACGGCCACCAGCTGGCGCACCGCATCCAGGGGCAGCTCCAGTGCGTCGGCGATCAGCTCGAGCACCTGGTTCTCGCCGAAGCTTATCTCCTGGTCGAAGAGGAGACGGGCGCCGGAAATCACAGTCAGGAAGCTCGACTCGCGTCCGAAATTGATCGCCAGCACGTTGCGGTGCACCCCCTGCTCTCCCATCGCGCTGACCAGCCGGCGGATGGCCGATGGCCCGATCTCCAGATGCCGGGTCTGCAAGCCGCTCTTGCGCAACAGTTCCAGATAGTGGATCACGCGCTCGCGCTGCGCCACGGCAACGATCGCCAGGCGTTCTTCCATGCCCCGTTCCGAACGCACCGGCAGATAATCGATCACGTAGTCGCGCAGGTCGCCGTCGATACGGTCCGTCAGCGCGGCGATCACCGCCGCGTCTTCCGCGCCGTTCTCGGCAACCTGGTAGGACAGCGGCATGATCCTCACGTCGGAGGACGGCAGCGTGGTGACGATGGTGCGGCCGCTGAACCGTGCCTGCGCCAGGGCACGGCGGATCAGCGCGCGGAAGTGCGGCAGATCGGCCAGGATGGCCTCCCGGCTGTCGGGATACTCCAGCGATGTCGAGGCATGCAGGGTGATCTCACCCGTCGGGTCGACAGCGAGCTGCACCAGGTGCATGGCATGCTGCGCGCATTCCAGGCCGATATGCCCCGTACGCCGGGCACCGCTGCCCGTATAGACGCGTTGCAGAACATCTGCCAGTGCAGCCATGCGCGTGTTTTCCCCTGGATCCGCGAATCACCGTAGGTGACTGTCTTGAAAGTGGAATCTAGTACCACTTGATCGGCCAGGCAGGTCCGTTCTTGAGCTTAAGCGGGGCCCGCGCACCTGTCTGGCTGCGCCGGGGGAAGGCGGTTGTAGGCGGGTTGTGCGCGTGCTCAGGCGACGGTTTGCGCGCGTGCCGCGCCGTCCAGCAGCCGGCAGACGATATTGGCCTTACCGCGGAAGGCGGACTTGCGCTCCTTGGCGGCGTAGAGGGCGTCGTCGGCCGTGCGGTAGATCTCCTCCTGGGGCAGCACCACGCCGGCCGGGACACTGGCCAGCCCGACACTCAGGCCGATGCTCATGCCTTGGCACTGACCGTGGGCCTGCAGGATGGCGTGAATCTGCTGCAGGCTGCGCGTGATCAGTGCAACGGGTTGCTCGCTGACGAATAGGAGCGCGAACTCATCCCCGCCCATGCGGATGAGATAGCCATCGTCGCCCACCGCCGCGGCGAACTGCCTGCTGACGCAGCGCAATACCTCGTCACCGAAGTCATGACCGCAGGAATCGTTGATCGGCTTGAAATTGTCGACGTCCAGGTAGGCAAAGTGAAACGCGTGACCGGCGGCATGCCAGGCGGCGGTTTTCGCATCGAAGGTGTTTTTCAGGAAACGCCGGTTCCAGGCGCCGGTCAGCGGATCCTTGTTGGACAGGTGCAGGATCTTGCGGTTGGTCTGCTCCAGGTCGTAGCGTGTCTGCAGCTCCGCCTTGCGGATGGTGATGTTGCGCATCACCAGCAGCAGGCTGATCAGGCCGGCACTGAGCATGATGAACTGCAGCGACCAGAGCGTGGCGTTGTCGAACCGCTCGTAGGATGCCAGCGTCGAGACGGTGAACGTCAGATAGATCAGCACCGTCACCAGCAGGGCCTCGCGCAGGCCCCAGGGCACGAGCGGCGCGACCATGAACAGCAACGCCACGCTGGCGAACAGTACCTGATTGAAATCGCCGGTCTTGTGCGCCAGCAGCACGAAGGCGGTGCCGCTGATCATCAGCAGTGTGGTGCCGAGCATGTAAAGCGCCCGCGCATCGCGCGCGGCCCGCGCCGACACCATGATATGGGTGGACAGCAGCGCCAGCAGACCGCTGGTGTAGACGGTCGAGTTCGAGAAATGCAGGGTGTGGAACAGCACGGCACCGGCGCTGTAGATGCACAGCAGCACCAGCCCGAGCATGATCAGGCCATGCCGGGTTTCCTCGAGTGTGGCGCCACGTGCGAACAACGCCACCTCGTCCGAGTCATACCCCGTTGATGACCATGACTTTTTCATATTTTCGACAAAAAACCGGCGCATAAGCCACCCTATCGGCCAGTCGCGGGAAAAACATAGACTGCATCACACATCCCATCCCCGCGGCCTGGCCGGCACAGCGTGGTCGCGAACACATCATTCTGAATATATTCGATTTTTATCCCGACGCGCAGTCTGCAGGACCGGCCGGAATGCCGGACATCAGAGATCCAGGGCGAGACGCGAGCCGGTATGGACGGTCTTGGAGCCGGGAAAGATCATGAACATCACCCCCTCGAGCTGCTGTTCGACCGCGGCCTGGAGCTCCGGGCACAGGTCGGGCGTCAAGCCGGTGAGCTGCCAGGCGACCGGCTGCGCCTGCGACTGGCAGGACGCTTCCCCGTCCGCAGGACCCAATGCGCAGAGCTGCGCGGCAAGATGCAGCACGGCCGTCTCGACAGCATGGTCGAGCTGCTGCGCGGGGCGCACATGCTGCATGACCGGTTCCCACAGACTTTGCGGCAGGCCCCAGCGCGCGAGCAGCTCGCCGCCCAGGCGGGCGAAGTCAAACCCCAGCAGCTCCCGCTCGACCTGGTGCAGCGCACGCTGTTCCGCGTCGGCACGCTGCAGTGCCGCCCGGGCTTCGTGCGGGATCGACTGGTACATGACCAGATGCCCGATATCCAGCAGCAGACCGCCGACGAACAACCGCTCGCGCTCGGGCAGCCGGCAATGTCCGGCGAGCGTACGCGCCGCGATGGCACGATAGACACTGCGGGTCCAGAACGCGTGCATGTCGATCACGTCGATGGGGATGGCTGCGAAGGTCTGGGCCACCGAGGTGGCCAGGACCAGATCGTGCACCTGCTGCGAACCCAGCAGACCGACGGCACGCGCGATCGTGGCGACCTGCGCGCTGAAACCGAAATAGGGGCTGTTGGCCACGCGCAGCAGGCGGGCTGCGACGGCGGGATCCGAACCGATGGCATCCTCGATGTCGGCCACCGTGTAATCGGGGTCGTCCAGCACCTCCTTCAGGCGCAGATACACGGCCGGCAGCGTCACGAGCTGCGCGTCCGCGGTGACCTTGTCCCAGAGCGGGGTGGTAAGCGGTTGGTCCATCAGCCGTACCTCCTGGATTGATATCGGTTGCCCGGCTGCGGCCTTGACTCGACGGCAGGGCTGCGCGGCGCGGGGTGCGTCGTGATCGTGCAGAAGGCTTCCGTCTGCAGCACGACCAGGCGCGGGTCAGTGTTTCGTGTCATGCACCGGACCCTGCCATACCCCCCGAGACCGCCCCTGCACCGCCCGTACCTAGGGCGCGCACTGGATCTGGATGTTGTCGAAGAACACGTAGTCGGAAGATCCCATGTTTGGCGATGTCAGGATACGCAGCACGGCGTTGGCGGAGTTGTAGGCGCTGATATCGACGCTGTATGGCTGGTAGGCAGTCTCATTGGCCGGTCCCGCAATACGCGCCACCTCGGTCCAGGGACCGCTTGCCCCGGCGGTCGACATCTGGATCGAGGCGTAGTCGCCGCTGTCGTCGAGTCCTGCAGGCTTGTAATCGAAGGACAGGGTCGCCGTCGCGGCCCCGCTCAGGTCGAGCGCCCGCATCACCCCCTCGCCGCCGCCGTCGTTGTCGCGCACGTGCAGCTGGTAGGTCGGCATGGGGGGCGACTCGTACAAGTCGGCGAACACCCGTTCGTCGTTCAGGGTCGGTCCGTCCGCCTCGTTCACTTCGATCCAGTCACTGGCCCAGGTGAGCGTGCCGTCACTGCCGGAATAGACCTGGGCGTTGAATTCGTCGCGGAAGGTACCATTGCAGCCGCCGCTGCCGCTCCCGCCGCCACCGCTGCCGCCGCCACTGCCGGTCGGCGGCACCTGGTCGGCGTTCACCAGCACGATGCCGCGCGGGCGGGCCAGACCGGAGACGAGGGTCTCCACGTTGCTGCCGTCCGGGTCGGCGCGCTGCACCAGCATGTTGAGCGCGTCCACCCAGTAGATGCGGTCGTTGTCGGCATCGTAGGCGATGTCCTGCGGCGCATTCAGGCCGGTCACGATGGTCTGCACACTGCTGCCGTCGAGGTTGGCGCGCTTGATCCAGTCGTTGCTCGCGCCGCCGCTCCAGAACATCCTGCCGTGCACCAGGTCCAGGGCGCTGCCGACCGCGCCGGTCGGCCCGGTGGCCAGCGTGGTCACCTGGGTGCCATTGAACTTCATGCGCGAGACCTGCCCGCTGCCGAACTCGGTCAGGTAGATGTGGCCGGCCGCCTTGTCCAGGGTGAGACACGACGGCCGGTTGAGCGTGTTGTTGACGAGCGTGGCAGCGCTGCCGTCGAGGTTCGCGCTCATGATCCGGCTGGAGCCGTTGTCGTGGGTCCAGTACATCTTGCCCCCTGCGACATCCAGCTTGATGTCGAACTTGACATAGAGATCGGAATACAGGACCTCGCTGTTGCTGCCGTCCAGGTCCGCGCGCATGATCTGGTAGTTGTTGGTCCAGTACAGCTTGCCGTTGACGGTATCGATATCCAGGCCGGTAGGCCGGTTCAGGCCGGTGAGCACGTCCTCGACATTGCTGCCGTCCTCGTCCGCACGCTGTATCTTGTTGGCCACGTCGTCGGTCCAGTACACCTTCTTCGGCGGTGTGGGGAGGATGGCATCGACGCCCCACTGGATGGCGCGCTGTATCAGCAGCCGGCCGTTGTTGTTGAGGTAGTCCCAGTTGAACTTGTCGCTGCGTCCGACGGGAAGCATGGCACGCGGACCGGGCGCCGTGCCCCCGCCGGCCAGTGTGCCGCCCGCTTCGACGACTGCAAGACTGCTTGTGCCGTTCAGCCGACCCAGCACCTGCAGGCCCGGTGCCGGCGTGCCGCTGACGATCTGGCCCTCCATCGGCGCACGGCCGAGCGGAATCACGCCGAGCGGGAACACGGCCGTGATGTAATGCGTGTTGTCGGTGATCTCGATCTGCGAGGTGACGGCCTCGCTACCGGCACTGGCCATCCCCAGGTTGTCGAGCTGATTGCGCTCCTCGCTGATGACGGCTCTGGCGGTGGCGGCGAGCTTGTTGCCCAGATCGCTATCGCTCACCGTCTCCGAGACGTAGGCCATGTCGTTGTTTGCCAGGGCGCTGTCGAAACTGGTTTGCGAAGCCTCGTCGTCGATCAGGTTCACCACATAGCCCCAGGCCTCGAACAGCGCCTGCTTCTTGAGATCGGCCGCCGCCGGACTGACAGCGTTGCCGACGACCAGCAGGATGCTGCCGGTCCCTTGCGGCAGCATGCAGGTGACGCCGCATTCGCAGGCCAGGGTGACGGAAAGCCGGGGATGCAGGGATGGATCGCTGTGATCGCTGCTGGCAAAGCGCGCATTGACCGCGTTGCCGCTGACTGCCTTGAGTAACATACCGCGATCACTGGCAGGATTGTCCAGCCAGGTTTGCGCCAACGCGGTGAGATCCCAGCCGTACCAGCTGCCGTTCACGCCATCGACGCTGGTGGTCGCTGCAGCGACAGCCTGATAATCCCCTCCCGGGGTTGCCCATGACACACCGGTTTGACGATCATCCCAGGTCGCCGTCATTTCCTCCCATGCGGCGCGAACCGGATATAGGCTCATTCCGACCGGCGCGGTAAAGCTGTCAGCGTTGAGGAAATTCAGTTCGAGAGTCGCAGACTGAATCTGTGCCCCGGGCGGGAGCAAGGACTGCAGCTCGAAATCCAGCAGGGTATGACCGCCGCTCGTAGAAACACGCAGCTCGGAACCATTACCGTAATTCGTCCGATGTTCGTTACCCGTGCGATTCGCAAGATAGGTGTCGTTTCCCGCGCCGCCGGGTTGCAGGACGAATGTTACGGTTGGCTGGTAGAGCGGTACCTCTGCACGCACGATTGTGTGGCTGGCACCGCTGTCCAGCGTGCCGGTCGCCGTGACCGAGGCGCGGTCCGACAGGCTGCCGTCCACGTACTTGAGCTCCAGGTAGGGCCGCTGGCTGGCCGTGCTGTCCTCCTTGCTGGTGAATTCCGAGGTCTTGCTGCCGAGCAGGTCGGGTGGCGTGATGACGACACCGTAGTTTGGCTGGCTGCCGTTGACCCAGGCCTGTACCTGTGCGGTCAGATTGACGTCGACATACTGGTTGATCGGCGTGCCGGCCGGGATCGTCGCGGCCGTTGCGATATCGATGCTCGAGCTGACGCTGTTCCACGTCACCGTCGTCTCGTCCCAGTCTGCGGTCACCCGGTGCACCTGGACGGCGCTGGTGTGGTCGAAGCGCAGCACGTACCAGCGCGCGACGGCGGAGACGATGGTGGCACCGGCCGGTATACCGGCGTTTTCCAGGTCGAAGCGGTAGTACGGCCACTTGTAGTTGCCGCCGAGCAGACTGCCCTCCAGGCGCAGCTTGTTGTCGCTGCCGTGATTGGTGTCCTTGCTTTGATAATCGGTCCAGGCGTCGTCGCTGACCGGGACGCTGACGGTCGTGATGAGGCCGCTGACACTGTTGGTGGTCACAGTGGTCGAGTAACGCTGGCTGCCGAAGGGCTCGTCGCTCAGGTCGGCGTACGGACCGCAGCCGGCCGTGGCGACCTGCTGCAGGGCGTGCTGCAGACCGGCGCGGGCGGTATAGACGGCCTGGGCCTGCTCATCGGCACCCGCCGTGGCCCGCACCTCCAGCACGGCCTCGTCGTTGAGCATGAGCGCGGCCACGGCGATCAGCGCCAGCAGCAGCACGACCGGCAGCAGGACGTAACCGCGCCCGGCCACCGGGGTGCATGGGCGCAGCCGCAGCGGAGCGGACCCGGCCCGCATCACAGGTCGCCTCCCACCCGGACGCGGGTCGTCAGGCGCACGCGCTCGCCGCTGTCCGCATCGGTGAGGGCCAGGGTGATCTCGACCTGCGCGTGAGCGCCCGGCACATCGGGCAGTCGCTCCACCCGGAACTCGCTGACCTGTTCCGCAACGGGCGACTCGATGAAATCCTGCCCGTTCACCTGGCCGTTGCCGGATTCGTCCCAGGGCACCGGCAGACGCATGAGCAGCGTGGTGCCCACGAGGCGGAACACCACCGGGTCGAGCCAGTCCTCGTCGGTAGCGCCGTCCTCGTCGTCGTTGTCGGCGCCGCTCTCGTCGACACTGCCGTCATTGTCATCGTCGACGCCGCAGATCCCCGGGCAGCCGTCGCCGTTGAGGTCGGCTGCAGGGTCCTCGTCGATGCTGCCGTCGCCGTCGTCGTCGACGCCGTTGACCGCATCCTCGTCGGCGTTCGCCCCCTCGTCGTCCGAGTTCGCGTTGCCGCCATCGGTCGTGCCGTCGCCGTCGTCGTCGACCTGGTAGATGCCGGCGGCCGCGTCGAAGGTCCAGTCCGCGGGCGGGTCCTCGTCGAAGCGGCCGTCGCCGTCGTTGTCCGCGTCGGGCACGCCGTTGCCGTCGAGGTCGGTGGTGTGATCGAGCGTCACTGCCAGCACCGTGTGGATGTTCTCCGCGCGCGCGGTGGCGGCATTGTCGGCGAGCGGCACCAGCAGGTGCGGACTGCGCGCGACGGCGCGGGTGATCTGTTCCAGGGCGAAGCGTGCCTCGCGATTCAGGCTATTGGTCCGGCTCACGCTGTCATGCGTGGCGAGCACATGGCCGGTCACCCCCTTCAAGGCGGCAATCAGCAGGACGCCGAGCGCCAGTGCCAGCAGCAGCTCGAGCAGGGAATAGCCGTGCTGCCGGGTGCTAGTCATAGGCACTGAGCAGGGTTTCCAGCGTCACCCCGCTGGTCGCGCCGGCGACCCGCACCCAGAGCAGATCGTCCTCCGTACCGGTGAACGGATCGTCGTCGCCGTCGGCGTTGTCGCCGTCATAGCGGGACAGGTACACATTGCGCGTGATCCGGCGCCCGCTCGGCAGCAGCACGCTGTCGCTGTAGCTGCTGGGCACGGTCGCGGAACCTGCCGCCTGTGCGGCGGCATCCAGATCGGCGAAGGGCTCGGCCAGCAGTGCTTCCAATCGCCCGGCGAGCGCGTAGTGCTCCTCGACCCGGCCGGCATGGATGCCGGCCCCGGCCACACCGGGTGCCAGCGCCTCCAGTGCCGGCGCCAGCGCCACCATGATCAGCACTGTCGCAACCAGCACCTCGACGTAACTGAGTCCGGCCTGGCATGCCGGAAACCGTACCTGCGGGCCGCTGCGCTGACCAGGCGCGCAGCAAACGGGACGTGACGACAGCGCCGGGATGCGCACGCGTCCCGCTCCGGTGGTCGCAGCGTCAATCACGCCCGGCACGCGCCCGCCTAAAGCTGCAGGCCCAGCCCTGGGGCCAGCAGGCACAGACCGGCACCGGCCAGGCGCGGATGGCGCAGCAGCCAGCCGTCCCATACGATCCGCGGCGTCAGGACCTCCCGGTTCAGCGCCTGCTCCAGCCATTGTTCGCCGCGCATGCCGATGCGCAGCGACACGAGTTCCCGCCCGCCGCAGGGCGCGTTGAGCCGGCGTTCCAGCACCGGCACCCACCCGGGGACCAGCAGATAGAGCATGCCGACCATACCGGTGGCGGTACAGATAATGAGCATGAGTGTAGCGGGCATGTGCACGGTTCCCTCCCTGAACATCAATGACCCAGGTGACCTGCAGCCAGCGGTGTCGGCCTTGTCATTGCACCGTCACCCGCCCGCTGACACCGTCCAGCGTCACGACGCGGTCCAGCCCGGACCGCCCCAGGCGCAGCGTGGCCTGGCGCAGGAACACCCCGTACGGGTTGCGGCAGACGGGTCGGCCGCTGGCATCGAACACGGCATCGGTACTGCTGTTGCAGGTCGCCCGGTAGACGGGGCTGCTGGCCAGGGCATCGATGCCACGCGTGCTGTCGCCCTGCAGGCTGACGTCGTAGAGCCGCTTGCTGACGGGATCGTAGACATCGTAAACGGGTGTCGGTGGACTGGTGCCCATATCGGCGCGGAATACCCGGATGCGCTGCTCTGCCGGTATCACGCTGTAGCCGTAAGGGGTGCCGGTACGCAGCGCCTCGCTGCGCGCGAAGCGGATCGCCTCGGCGTAGACCCGGGCTGCCGCCTCCAGCCGCTGGGGATCGACACTCGACAAAAAGGGGATTGCCGCGACAGCGACAATCCCCAGGATTGCGACGACCACCAACAGCTCGACCAGGGTTACGCCATGACTAGACCGCATCTGAACAGGGTCTCATCGCAACCCGCTGCCGCGCTCAGTACAAATCGTAACTGACGCCGTTACCGTCGGTATTGGTATCGTCGGCGATGAACTTGCCGGAGGTGGTGTCGTAACGCCAGCCGCCCGCGGCGCCGGCGCCCGTCATGGCCAGGTTGCCCGTGGTCACGACGGTGATGGTCGCGACCTCGGAGACCGGGTTGGTCGGGATATCACCCTTGATGTAGGGACCGAACGGAAACTCCGGGGTACCGTCGGCGTCGATGTCGCGGATACTGCAGGTCTGGCCGTTGGCGTTGGAATAGAATTTCAGCTGTTCGGAAAAGGCCGCCGCCGTGTCGGCATTGCCGGTGCCGGCCGTGCCGCCGGTGCAGGTGCCGCCGGTCGAGGCCACGGCACCCGGGTAGTTGTTGCTGTGCTGCTGGTTGTACAGGTCGATGGCGCTGCGGATCCCGGCCAGGTTCGAGCGCAGGGCCGAATCCCGCGCGTCGGCCGTGGATGATGCGAACTGGGGCACCACGATCGCAGCCAGGATGGCCAGGATGATGGCGACGATCAGCAGTTCGACCAGCGTGAAACCGGCTTCCCTGCCGGCAACGGGTGTACGAGTTGTCATGGTCCTCTCCTGGAAACCCGAATTGTTCAGAATGCGAACGGGTTATCGGCGCCGCCGCCGACTGCTTTACAATTTTTTACAGCAAATCAATGCCATTGGAATTTTCTGACGCGACCACCGGCGCCCGCCCCGGCGCCGGTATTAATACTTTCGTATTAGGAACTTAGTGACGGATAGCGCAGCCATGGCACGGACGGGGTCAATGCACCGCCTGCGACAACTTGAAAATCGGCAGGATCAGCGAACTCACGATCAAGCCCACCACGGCGCCCATGACGATCAGCATGACCGGCTCGACCATGCGCGAGAAGGCGGCCAGCTGCTTCTGCAGTTCGCGTTCGTAATAGTCCGCGACCCGGCCGAGCACGCGCGGCAGACTGCCGGTCTCCTCGCCGGTACTCACCATCTGGCGCACCAGCGGCGGGATGAATTCCTCCTGCTGGAACGCCGCCGCGAAACCGCCGCCCTCCTTCACCCGCTCCTCGATGGTGAGCAGGAACTTGCGGAATACACGGTTGGAAACGACCTCGCGGCAGGATACCAGGGCATCCGGTACGCTCACGCCGTTGGCCAGCGACAGGCCGAGGACGCGCATGGACTGGACCAGATAGATCTGGATGAAGATGCTGCGCAGGCCGGCCACGCGCAGCTTCAGCCGGTCAAGCGTCGCGCTGCCGCCCGGCGTCCGCAGCCACCAGGCACTGCCGCCCGCAATGGCGGCCACGGCGAGCAGGAGCAGCGGCCAGTACTCGACCAGCACATGGCTGGCATGCATGAGCACGATGGTCGTCGCCGGCAGCTTGTCCGCGATGCTGGCGAACAGGGTGGCGAACTTGGGAAACACCACGACCAGCACGAACACCACCACGAACAGCGAGAACACGATCAGGAACGCGGGATAGGTCAGCGCCGAGACGACGGTATTGCGCAGCTGCTCGCGCTTCTCGTCCATCCGCAGCAGCTCCAACAGCACCGTGTCGAGGAAACCGCCGTCTTCCGCGGCCGCGACCAGTTTCACGTAGGTTCCCGGGAATAGGACGGGATACTGCGCCAGCGCCCAGGAGAACGGCTTGCCCCCGGTCACGTGCTCCTGCAAGCCGGCGATGATCTCCGCCATTTCCCGGTTCTCGACCTGCCGGCCGAGCGCCTTCAGTGCGGCGTGCAGCGGGGTGCCGGTTTCCAGCAGCAGCGACAGCTGCTCGGTGAAGAACATGCGCTCGCGCACCCCGGCCTTGCCGCGTCGCCGCCGCATGCGCACGGGCTTGCCGGGCGCGGCCGCCTTGCCCGGCCCCTGTCTTGCAGCGGTGATCTCAATCGGCATGCACTGGCATCCTAGGCGTTGATGACACGCGCGATCTCCTCGATGGTCGTTTCGCCGTTGCGCACATGCTCGAGTCCGTCGAGAAACAGCGTGTGGAAGCCGCGCTCCCTGAGATAGGCATTGAGCTCGTCGCGTCCGGGATTGGTGGTGATCAGCCGCTGCAGAGCCTCGTCGCTGGCGAGCACCTCGTGGATGCCCATGCGCCCGCGGTAGCCGGAGTCGTAGCACTCGTTGCAGCCGCGACCGCGCGCGAGGTGGATCTGCCGGCTGCTGTCCCAGCCGAAGCGCGCCACCAGCTCGGGCTCGGCAATGTAACTGGTCCTGCAGCTCGGGCAGATCGCACGCACCAGGCGCTGCGCGACCACGCCGATCAGCGCGGTGGACAGCAGGTAGGGTTCCACGTCCATGTCGATCATGCGCGTGATCGCGCCAACGGCATGGTTGGTGTGCAGTGTCGAGAGCACCAGGTGGCCGGTCAGCGCGGCCTGCACCGCGATCTCCGCGGTCTCGCGGTCGCGGATCTCGCCCACCATGATGATGTCCGGGTCCTGGCGCAGGGTATGCCGGAGTATGGTCGAGAAACTCAGACCGATGTTGTCGTGCACCTCGTTCTGGTTGACGATCTCGATCTGGTATTCCACCGGATCCTCGATGGTCACGATGTTCTTTTCCATGCTGTTGAGGTAATTCAGCGCCGCGTACAGCGAGGTGGTTTTGCCGCTGCCGGTCGGGCCGGTCACCAGGACCAGGCCGTGGGTGCTGTCGAGCAGCGACTTGAAGGTCGCCAGGTTGTCCCTGCTCATGCCCAGCTTGTTCACGTCCAGCAGCGCCTGGTTCTTGTCCAGCACGCGCAACACGATCTTCTCGCCGAACAGGCCGGGCAGCGAGCTGAAGCGCAGGTCGACCGCGCGCCCCTGGGTATGCACCTGGATGCGGCCGTCCTGCGGCAGCCGGCGCTCGGCGATATCGAGATTCGCCATGACCTTGAGGCGCGAGACGATCGCCGGATGATACTCCGCGCTGAGCGTGTTGACCTCGTAGAGCACGCCGTCGATACGAAAGCGCACACGCGTGCGCTGGCGCGAGGGTTCGATATGGATATCGCTGGCGCCGTCGCGGATCGCGCGCTGCACCAGCGAGTTGACCAGGTTGATGATCGGACTGCCTTCCGCCATCTCGTCGATGGCCGCGTAATCGTCGCGGGCGAGGTTCTCGACGATCGCGAAATCCTCGTCCACCTCGCCGATCAACTCGATGGTATCGACGTTGCCGGCATAGGCATCGTTGATGGCGTTCAGGATATCCTCGCGCCGCGCGATCACCGGCCGCACGCGGCACCCGGCGAGTTTCTCGACTTCGCCGAGGGCGGGGATGGCCTGGGGATCGGACGTGGCCAGATACAGTACGCCCCGGATCCGCTGCAGTGGCAGCACCTGCAGGCGGCGGGCCACCCGCCGGTCGAGGGTGTTGATCACCGCGGGGTCGTAGATGCCGGCGCGCAAGCGCACGCAGGGGATTCCGAGCTGCTCGCCGAGCGCACTCAGCACCTCCTGCTCCGAGACCCAGCCCTTGTCGATGATGATCTGGCCCATGCGGCGTGCGGTGCGCTGCTGCAGCACGATCGCCTCGTTGATGCGCTCCTCGGACAGCAGGCCGCGCGCCAGGAGGATATCGCCCAGGCGCTGCGCCCGCCCGTGCGGGCCCGGCTGGGCTGCGGGATCGGCACCCATCAGGGTGACGTAGTCACTGAAGGATGTCAGCGCCAGGATGTCCTGGATCAGGCTGTTGGCATGCACCAGCTTGAGCCAGCCGCCGCGCCGCACGGCCTGCTCCTGGAGGTCGACCAGCGCCTCGAGCGCGGCGCTGTTGAGCAGTCGCACCGAGCCCAGGTCGACGACCAGCTGGGTATCGCCCTGTCGCAGACAGTCCGTGGCTGCCTCGGTCAGGGAGCGGATCTCGCCGTCATTGAGCAGCGCGGTGCGCGGCACCAGGTGGGTCATCACACCCACGCGCGTGCGCAACACCTCGTCGGCGCGGTAATCCGGCGCCGTGCTCACGCCCCGCGCCTCATCGCTGCGGCTGCGTCGGTGGCTGCGCTATATGCCTGCCTGTTGTTCATGGCACGTCGGCACCGCGTGCCCGCTAGCCGGCCCGCGCCGGACGTTCGCTGGCTAGGCCTGCCAGAAATTCCTCCAGCGGCCTGGGCTTGCCGATGCCATAGCCCTGCAGGTAATCCACACCCATCTGTGTCAGGCGTTCGGCGAGCGCGGCGTTTTCCACATATTCCGCAACCGTCTTCAAGCCCATGACGTGACTGACCTGGATGATCGACGCGACCATGGCATGCGACACCTTGTCTTCCAGGAGATTGCGCACGAAAGTGCCGTCGATCTTGACGTAGTCGACCGGCAGTTCCTTGAGATAGCTGAAGGAGCTCAGGCCGGTACCGAAATCGTCCAGCGAGAAGTGGCAGCCGACCGCGCGCAGTCTTTCCATGACGGCGAGTGCCGTATCCCGGTTGCCGATGGCGGCCGTCTCGGTCACCTCGAAGCAGAGGCAATCGCTGGCGATGCCGTAATGCCTGATCTTGGCGATGATGAACTCCGCCAGCGACGCATCGGCCAGCGACTGTCCGGACAGGTTGATGCTCACCATGCCCTGCCCCGGCGTGCGCGCCAGACCCGCCACCGCCATCGTGGCCAGCGTCTGTTCCACCACCATGCGGTCGATCGCGGGCATCAGGTTGAACCGCTCCGCTGGCGGCAGGAAGCGGTCCGGACTGAGGATTTCGCCATTCTCGCCGACCAGTCGCAGCAGCACTTCGAAATGATACAGTTCTGCGCTCGCGGCAACCGGCTGGATGACCTGGCAGTACAGGCGCTGGCGCTGTTCCCGCAGTGCGCGCTGGATCAGGACCACGCACTGCATGCTGTTGCGCCGCGCCACCAGGTCCTCGTCGTCCAGCCGGAACGCCTGGATCTGGCCCTGCCCCTGTTCCTTGGCGGCGCTGCGCGCCAGCTCCGCGGCCTCCATCACCTCGCCGGCATCGTGCACATGCGACTCTATCGTGGTGACACCGGCCGAGATCTGCACCTCGCAGGTGATCCCGCCCCAGTCGACCCGCAGCTGCTTGACGCGGTCGCGCAGTGTCCGCGCCACCGTCATGCCTTCATCGATGCCGCAATTCTCCAGCAGCACACCGTAGCGGCCCTCGCCAAGATAGGCGACGCTGTCGGTGCCGCGCAGTTTGTCGCGCAGCAGCCTGCCAACGCTGCGGATGACATGATCACCGACCTCGCGGCCATGCGCCTCGTTCAGCACCTGCAGCTGGTCGATGTCGATGTTCATCACACACTGGACCGCATCGCCCTTGCCGGCCTCGTCCAGCTTGCGCTCCAGCAGGGTCGTGAATGCATGCTGGTTCATCAGGCCCGTCAGCGGGTCGTAATGCGACGTGGCGATCTTGGCGACCTTCTTTGCCATGACCCGGAGCAGGTTACGGTCGCTGTTGTAGAAATCCTGGCGGTAGATGTGGTTGAGACAGATGAGCACGCTGTCCACGTCGCCACGACTGTTCGTGACGGTGCAGGACAGCAGCTTGTAGGGCAGTTCCAGTCCCAGCTCGTCCCGGCGCCGGTCGCTGATGTCGTTGATGAGCATGCAGCCGACTTCCCGTTCCGCCTGCGGCAGATAGTTATTCAGCAGTTGCCGGATGAGCTCGCCGGGTTCGTGTACCGGATCGTGCTTGCCGGTGGCATACAGCACCCGCTCCCGTTCCGGGTACAGCAGCGCGACCATGTCCACGTCGAGGTAGTCGGCATAATCGTCGATCAGCTGCTGCAGGGTGACCGCCTCCTGCTCCATGTCCTCGCTGTCTTCCGTGTCATAGACGAGATTGAGCTCCTCGTAGCGCCCGGCCAGCTCCTGCGCCATGGTATTCAACTCGGCAGTCAACCGGTATTCCTTCTCGATACAGGCGGCAACGGCGCCGAAGGCCGCGTCCACCCGCTCTACATTCGCCCGTGCGCCCGCCACCTCGCTGGCCTGACCCAGCGCGACGAGCAGACCGGCAACCTCACCCGCAGGCGTACGGATGTCAGTCACAAAGGTCACCGTATCGTCGGCGGTGCCCAGCGCCAGCCGCGTTTCCGTACCCGCAGCGTTGTACTTCCTGATCCCGTCGATGCGCACGCTCGTCCGTCGGATCCGCGACCTGTTGGCGGGATCGGCGGTCAGCACCTTGCCGGCCAGCGTACACACGTATAGCTCCAGCGCCTCCGGCAACAGGAGGCGCAGCAGTGCGAAGTAGCGCTCGAAGCCGATGTCGTTCAACGGATTTGCTGACATGTCTGTGCCCCGCCGATATCATCGTGCTGGAAATATTGCTGCAACCTGGCAAGCAGCCGGCGGATGCTGACCGGTTTTTCCAGGAAATCCAGGTTACCCATGTCGCGCGACCAGGCACGGTGCTCGTCTTCCGCACGCGCGGTCAGGATGAAGATGCCGAAGCTGCGCCCGGGCATCTCCTGTGCGATCCGGCCGCACAGTTCCCTGCCGTTGAGCTGCGGCATGTCGAGATCGGTGATCAGGAGATCGGGCGGATTGGCGCGTACCTGCTCCAGCGCCTGGTTGCCGTTGCAGGCCTCCGCCACGTCATAGCCTGCCTTTTCCAGCGCCAGCCGCATCACCCGGATCACATGGGGTTCGTCGTCGACGATCAAAATCCGTTTCTTTGTCATACCGCCTGCCGTAGTAGCCCAGCTTCCTTGTTGAACTCTATGATGAACTCCGACCCCTGGCCGGGGGTGCTGCTGACCTTCAGCGTGCCGTGATGCAGCTGGATGATCTCGCGCGCCAGCGGCAGCCCGAGACCGTGCCCGCTCCTGCTTGCCGCCGCCTCGTTATGCGAACGGTAGAACTTCTCGAAGATCCGTTCCTGCTCCGTGGGCGCGATGCCGATGCCGTTGTCACGCACCGAAATGCGCACGGTCTGCTCGGTCTCCTCGACCGACATCCTGACCATGCCGCCCTCGTCGCTGTACTTGATCGCGTTGGTCAGCAGGTTGTTGATGGCGATCCGCATCAGGTCCTTGTCGAGCGCCACCGGACTTATCTCCCGCGGCAGATCCAGCTCGAAATCGAGCCGTTTGTCCTGGCCGCTGCGCGCACAGGTGTTGAAGGCGTCCTCGAGCAGTTCGCGCAGCTTGACCCGCTTGCGCTCGATCGCAATGCTGCCGGTCTCGATCTTGGTGAGACTGAGGATATTGTTGATCAGCAGCGCCAGCCGCTCGACCTCGTCGTGGATGATGTTGGCGGCCTCGATCCGGAACTGTTCCTCGCGCCCCTCCTCGCCCTGCAGCATCTCGCTGTACATGGCGAGCACGTTCAGCGGGGTCTTCAGTTCGTGCGATACATGGGCGACGAATTCACCGCTGCTGTTGCGGGCGAGCTGTTCCGCGGTGATATCGCGAAACACGACCAGCGTGCCGAGCAGCTCCGAGGTGTCGCGCGGCGAGAACAGCGGGTAGGGCGAGATGGCATACGTGCGTCCCGGCATGGCGGCGGGCCGGTATTCCAGCGCGTCGCTGTGATAGCCATGGCCGCGCCGCCCCCCGCCCTGACCGGACAGGAAGGCGATGACCTCGGGATCACGGCACCAGTCGGCCGGCTTCTTGCCGATGATGTCATCCTGCGCAAGCCCCAGAATCTGGCCGATCCTGGCGTTCGCCAGGCTGACGCTGCCGCTCTCGTCCAGGACCAGGACCGCATCCGGAAACGACTGCAGCACCGACTCGATGCGCGAGCGCTTGTAGGAAAGCAGCTTGCTGGAGGTTTCCAGCCGGTTGCGATCCGCCTCCAGCTCGCCGATGCGCTGCTGGGCGCTGTCGATGAAGCGGTTGAAGCGCCCCATGAAATCCTGCAACTCCTCACTGGCGGCCAGTTCGACCTTGCCGGTCAGGCCGCCCTGGTCGAGCAGGTTGTCGAGCCGGTTGTTGACCTGCTGTATGGGCCGCACCTCGCGTCGGACCAGGAAGTAGAACAGCGGCGTCAGCAGGAAAATGGGCAGCGCGAAGGTTGCGATGAAAGCGATCTGGTCCGATTTCAGCCCGAATTCCGGCTTCAGGTAACCCAGCCTGATATGTCCCGCGACCGCGCCGGCACTGAACAGCGGGGCGTGAAATTCGATGACCTCGCGATCGCTCGCCGGCAGGGCCAGCGCACGCTGCCCGACCCAGCTGGAGGGATCCGATGGTATCGGCACGGCCGGGATGATCACCCCGCTACCGGCGATTTCTTCCACGGGATGCTGCTGACCGTCGACGATGGTCAGATAGGCCAGCGACGAGGTGCTGCGCGTCTGCTGCAGCACCGACAGGATGCTGGTCTTGCCGGGCTCCGGCGTGAACTGCTCGAATGGAATGCGCGACAGGATGCGTACCAGGCTGGCGCCCTGACTGCGGATATACGTCTCCTCGTCGCGCTGCTGATACTGGAACAGGAGCAGCACGGTGACGCTGATCACGGCAAGCGAGGCGACGATCATCGTCAGCCCGAGACGCTCGGTCCTCCACGCACTCACTACCTTGTTGAGCGGCATGCTGCTCTCCGGCCGGGTTGGGTTACACCGCTGTAGCGGCGGAAAACCGACCGTCTTGAATGGCTTAGCAATGCCTGCCGCGCTGCGCGCGGCCACGGATCATGGCTGCCGGCGCGTTGCCCCGGCGGGTGTCCGGGCGTGAAAAAACCGCGGCGGGCCAGCACCATGGCCCGCCCGCGGGATTATGGGATAGGTACTACTTCAGGTCGGCGAGAACCCTGACCAGGACGCTGCCGTCCTGCGGTCCGAGGCCGTGCTCGGCCGGGATCGTGACCAGGCGGGCGCGGCCGCGCAGGGCGGGCACATTGTTCATGTCCTGGCTGTACGCCGGCACGACGTAATCGCCCCAGCCGGCCGGGGTATCGGCCCGCACGATGGAGACATATTTGATGTCGGGATGCGGCTGGCCGTTCAGCCAGAACAGCAAGCTCCCGGGTTGCGGACGCACCAAGTCAACATACAGACCGCGTGAGCGCATGGCGGTATCGTAGAGATCGCCCCCGAAGAAGTCGGTCAGCAGCGAGAACGGGAAGGGAATATCGGTCGCATCCAGCGCCTGTTCGGCACGTACGGTGCCCAGATGCGGAGTGGCGATCGTGACCAGCGCCTTGACCGCCGGATATTTGCCGCGGACCAGGGCGGTCCGGGCCACGACGCCGCCGGCCGAGTGCCCGACCAGCACCTCGGGTTCCGCGCCGTGCCGCCTGGCGATGGCGTCGAGGATCCCCTGCAACTGGTAGACCTGGACCAGGACCGGCGCTTCCGACGGCAGGTCCACGGTATAGAACTTGTTGCCGGCCTTGAGACCCGGCGCGGGGACGAAGCCGGCGCCACCCGGTCCGACGCTGTAGACACCGGCACGCTGCCAGCCATGCTGCTGGAGTATCGTGGTCACCCCGCTCTCGTCCCAGTAATTGGCACCGCTCAGGTAACCGTGTACCAGCACCAGGACCTCGCCACGGACCGTGGCCGGTACCAGCATCACCAGGACCTGAAGGACGACTGCCAGGAAGACTCTGTTCATTGCGACACCCCGCTTTCCCCTGTGGCGTCCGCCGCCCGCGAACGGACGCGGTGGCGACGCCAGACTGTACCGCCCATCAGTATATATTAGTATTCTCTTAATAAGCAAATACGAATATTCAAAAAGCCACAGCCAGAGACGGGAATTATTTCCTCATCGTTAACATGAAGTTATGCCGGGAAGCTGGAACAATCCTCGCCGAGCCCCGTGACCGTCCGCCGGCTCCGCGCCAGTGATCTAATAATATTTCATATAATTCATAACGTTATAAAAGCCTGAGCGCAGGCGGGAAAAATTTTTTGCCGGGTTTCCGAATATTTCTACATTACACGTTTCCGATATACGAGCATTATCAGCCCACTACACCGGGCCTCTCGGTAATGCCCAAATTAACGCCAAATGATTGTGGTTGACACTCTCCGGCCCTGCGGGCGTAATCATATTCAATCATTGATCAGGTCGTGTTGCAGGAGGTGTCTCTTGGAAAACATAACCTTCGATGTTGACGAGTTATCCCGCCTGGGCAGGACCGAACAGGCACAACGCCTCGAAGAGGCCGCGCGCCGGATCGATGATGTGCAACGTGCTGCCGCTGATGATCCCGACTCACTCAACTGGGTCGAACAGCAGCGACAATACCTAGTTGAGATGCAGCATTTGATATTCGAGTGTTAGCCCGACACTTACCTCCATTACAACCCGCCCGTGTGGCGGGTTTCTTTTTTCAGGCCCGCTGAGATCCGGCGGGTCGCCGGCGGGTCCCGCACCCGTTACCCTTCAGTAACGCGACCCGTGAACGAACGAATCGGTATGGACATCCGGCTTGCCAGTGAACTCCTGCTCCTGCTGCTGATCGCGAACGGCACCCCCGTGCTCGCCGGCCTGCTGTTGCGCAGGCGCTGGGCGTACCCACTCGACGGCGGCCGGGTCTGCCGCGACGGCCGCCGCCTGTTCGGCGCCTCCAAGACCGTGCGCGGCCTGCTGGCCGCGCTGCTGGCGACCGCGCTGCTCGCGGCGGCGCTCGGTCTGCCCTGGTGGTACGGTGCGCTGTTCGCCGGCCTGGCCATGAGCGGCGATACCGGCTCGAGCTACCTCAAGCGCCGGCTGGGATACCCATCCAGCTGCGCCAGTCCCGGACTCGACCAGTTGCCCGAGTCGCTGCTGCCCCTGTTGCTGCTCCAGCGCGTGACGGCGACCGGCCCGGCGGAGCTGGCCGCCGTGACAGTCGCCTTCGCAGCGATCGACCTGTTGCTGTCCCGGCTGCTGAATCCCGCTCAGCCACGCTGCAGGTGATGCAGGGTGATCTCGGGCGGGCAGTTCAACCTGACAGCCACCCCGCACACGCCGGATCCGGCCGAGGTATAACCGGACATGCCGAGGTACTCCCAGGCGCCCGCGCAAAAGGCCCGCGGGCAGTCCGCATTGCACAGCAGGGGGACGCCGCCGGGCAGGCAGATCTGGCCGCCGTGGGTGTGGCCGCACAGCATCACGTTGAAATCGGCATGCGCCGCATGGCGGTAGATTTCCGGCGAATGGGCGAGCAGGATCGAAACGGCATCCTCCGGGATGGCGTCGGCGGCCTTCTCCAGATTGTCGGCGCGGTAGAAGTGCGGGTCATCGATGCCGGCCAGGTACAGACGCGACCCGGCGCGCTCGATGGCGACGTGTTCGTTCAGCAACACCCGGATGCCCATCGCCTCGATCGCCGGCAACATGCGGATCGAATCGTGATTGCCCAGGATGCCGTAGACCGCCGCGCCGAGTTGCGCCCGGACCGTCTGCAGACCCGCCATTGCGGCATCGCAGCCGCCCCAGGTCTCGGCGCGGTAATCGCCGGTCAGCACGCACAGGTCGTATTCGACCTCGCGCACGGCCTCCCCCAGCACGTGCGGCATGTCCGGCGCGATGTCGAGATGCAGATCGGACAGCTGCAGGATGGTGAAACCCTCGAACGCGGCAGGCAGCCCGGGTATCGCGATGGTGTTGTGCCGCAGCGCGATGCGGCGCGCGTTGCGCCGGCCGCGGCCGAGCAGCAGCGTCGCGCGCAGCGCGTTGCGGATGATCGCGCGCAGGATGATCAGGTTCTCGATATGGAAGAAGGTGCGGCCCTGGCCGAACACCTGCTGGTGGTGCGCCGTCTCCAGTCCCAGCCGCTGCCGCAGATGCGTCTTGCCCACCCGCGTCTGCAGCAGGCGCAGTGTCTGTTCCTCGATCTCGGCGTTCATCATCACCCCATTGTCCGGCGCCACCCGTCCATTTTCAATCCGCGGACTGTGGTGCCGATCTAACACGGGCGCGCGGCGTTCTGGTACTCTGGGCGCCGCACCCGACCCGGACCGGCACCCCGGCCGCGCTACCGGGCATAGCCAATCAGGAGTGTCCCATGAACCTGGAGAAAGTCGTATTCGCATTCTTCATCGTCCTGTCGCTGACCCTCAACTTCGGATTCTTCATCGGCGAGCTCGATAACCCGAACCACCACAATGTCTACGAGCTCTATGCCGCACTGGTCGTCAGCCTGATCGCGACCATCATGAAATTCGGCGACCGAGCCCATATCGGCGCCGTGCTGCTGGCCACCAGCCTGGTCGCCGACCTGCAGCTGATCGCCGCCGCCATCGTCTGGACGGTGTCGGAACACGGTACCGGTGCCGGTCTCACGCCCATGGTCATGTCCAGTATCGTCTCGCTGTCGGGCGGCGCCCTGCTCGCCAACATCACCTCGGTCGTCATCCTCGTCACGGAAACCGTCATGTTCCGCCGCTAGCGCTGCGGGGTTGTACGCATGAAGAACGTGATCTACCTGCTGCTGCGCCGCATGCGCCTGCCGCTGATCGTGGTGATCCTCGCGTACACGATCTCGATCACCGGACTGGTGCTGATACCCGGCGTCGACGACCAGGGTCATACCTGGCACATGACGATCTTCCATGCCTTCTATTTCGTCAGCTACATGGGCACCACCATCGGCTTCGGCGAGGTTCCGTACGCCTTCACCGACCAGCAGCGGGTGTGGACCAGCCTGGCGATGTACCTGACCGTCATCTCGTGGCTGTACGCCATCGGCGCCCTGTTCGCCATCCTGCAGGACCAGGCCTTTCAGCGCGTGGTGGCTTTCAACGCCTTCACCCGGGCGGTGCGGCGGATCAAGGAACCCTTCTATCTGATCTGCGGGCTCGGGGATTCCGGCTACCTGGTGGCGCGGGAACTCGCCGCCGACGGCATTCAGAGCGTGGTCGTGGACAGCGACGACACCCGCGTGCAATCGCTGCGGGTGGAGAACTTCCCGGTCGACATCCCGGCGCTGTGTGCCGATGTGACCGATTCCTCGGTGCTACTGGCGGCCGGACTCGCCAAGCCCGAGTGCGCGGGCGTCATCGCACTCACCGGCGACGACCATGCCAACCTGACTGTGGCCATCAGCTGCAAACTGCTGGCGCCCGAGCAGCGTGTCATCTGCCGCGCCGAAACCCACGACACCCAGGCCAACATGGACTCCTTCGGCACCGACGTGATCATCAATCCGTTCGACACCTTCGCCGAACGCTTCGCCATGATGTTCCGTTCGCCGAGCATGTTCCTGGTGTACGAATGGATGACCAGCATCCACGAAACGCCGCTGCGCGAATTCGCCGTGCCGCCGCGCGGCACCTGGGTCCTGTGCGGCTACGGGCGCTTTGGCAAGGCCGTGCAGAAGAGCCTGTCCTTCAAGGGCATCCAGACCGTCATCGTCGAGGCGGATCTCGCGGCCACGGCGGCGCCCGAAGGCGCCATCGAAGGCCGCGGCACCGAGGCCATCACCCTGTACGAGGCCGGCATCGAACATGCCGACGGGATCATCGCCGGCACCGACGACGATGCCAACAACCTGTCCATCATCATGACCGCGCGGGACATGAATCCGTCCCTGTTCACGGTCGCACGCCAGAACCTGAGTAACAACGACAATATCTTCAACGCCGCGCATATCGATCTCACCATGAAATCGGGCATGATCATCGGCCGCCGCGTCATCGACCTCCTGACCAATCCCCTGCTGTCTGACTTTCTGCGCATGGCACATACCCAGACCGAGGGCTGGGCGAACGTGCTGGTCAGCCGCGTGGTCGGCCTGCTCACCGACGAGGCCCCGGAGACCTGGACCCTGACGGTGTCGGAACGGCACACCCCCGCGCTGCTGGAGGCCTTCCGCAAGGGACTCACGGTCTCGGTGCGCCATATCGTGACCGACCCGCGCACGGTGACGCAGAACCTGCCCTGCGTTCCGCTCTACCTGCGCCGCAGCGACCAGCGCGAGGTGCTGCTGCCCGAGGACGATCTGCAGCTGCAGCCGGGCGATCAATTGCTGATCTGCGGACGCCGGCACGCCGAAACCCACATGCGCTGGACCGCGCGCAATTTCCACGCCCTCAACTTCATCATCACCGGCAGCGACCGCCCCAGCGGGGCGATCTGGCGCCTGTTCGCCGGCAAGCACAGCGACTGACCCGCACGGCCCGGTGCGACGCGCTGCCGGCCCTGCCGCGGCGGCCGCCGTGGCGGCGGCCTGCAATGGCATGTGAAATGCATGGTTATTAGCGTATCCCCTGACAGACCGGACCGCCGGCAGTGGCAGGCAACCAAGGAGATCTAGAAATGAAAACACTGGAACTACAGCTGGTTACAGTTGGGCTGGATGATGGTAAGCAGGGTATTTTCGTGGGCCTGCCGCTGGTCACCGAGCAGACCGCCGAGGAGAACGGTCAGGTCGAAAACATCTGGTTTTCCAACGTGAAAGAGGTGCCGAGCAACCTGACCATGCAGGAACTGATGCACCTGATCGGCAAGCAGCTGTTCGACAAGCTGGCGACGCTGCAGTAGCCAAAAAACGTCACGTTTCTGACGCGCAGCGGCCGGATTCCGTCACAAACCGGCGTCGCGCGGCACCCGGAGCCGGCAACCGGACACGCCGATCGGATTCTGGTAAACCCGCGGCCGGCGCCTGCCGGGCTTGCCAGCCACAGGTGCCGGCACGGAACCGCAGCGCGCCGCGCAGACCGCCGGAGCGGCAGCGCCGGCACAGGATACACAGCCAACCATGAGCGCGAACATCATCGATCTCGGCGCGGGCCGCATGCCCGCACTGCCCGGCAGCTGCGAACCGGACGACGCCACCCTGCAGCAGCCGGAACTCTACAGCAACCGGTTTCACAGCCTGCTGGAATTCAATTACCGCGTGCTCGCCTACGCCAGGGACGCAGCGTTCCCGCTGCTGGAGCGACTCAAGCACCTGTGCATCACCAGCAGCAACCTCGACGAATTCTTCGAGATCCGCATCGCGGTCCTGAAACAGCGCCTTAAATCGGGCGCGATGCAGGCCGGCCCCGACAACCGCACGCCCGGCGAACTGCTGCAGACGCTGTCGGCGCAGGTGCGCGACTTCGTCGAGGAGCAGTATCGCATCCTGAACGACGAGCTGCTGCCGGAACTCGCCAGACAGGATATCCGCTTCCTGAAGCGCGCCGAATGGAGTGCCGCCCAGGAACGCTGGCTGCGCAATTTTTTTCGCAACGAGCTGGCCCCGATCCTGAGCCCGCTCGGGCTGGATCCGGCGCATCCCTTCCCGAAGGTCATCAACAAGAGCCTCAACTTTCTCGTCTCCCTCGAGGGCAAGGATGCATTTGGCCGCGATTCCGCACTGGCCGTGATCCAGGCACCGCGGGTGCTGCCGCGCATCATCCGGCTGCCGGCGGAGATCTCCGCGGGCAACCGGCATCTGTTCGTGTTCCTGTCCTCGATCATCCACGCCTTCATCGACGAACTGTTCCCGGGCATGACCAGCACCGGCTGCTACCAGTTCCGGGTCACCCGCAACAGCGACCTGTTCGTCGACGAGGAGGAAATCGAGGATCTGGCCCGCGCGCTCGAAGGCGAACTGCGCTCGCGGCGCTACGGCGACAGCGTGCGCCTGGAGGTGGCCGACAACTGCCCGGAAGAACTGCGCAAGTACCTGCTCACCCATTTCGGGCTGGGCAGCGACGACGTCTTCCAGGCCAACGGACCGGTGAATCTCAACCGCATGCTGGCCCTGTACGACCTGGTGGACCGGCCGGACCTGAAGTTCAAGGGTTTCACCTCCGGCATGCCGGCGCGTCTCAAGGGCAACAAGGACCTCTTCGCCGCCATCGCCCAGGGCGATATCCTGCTGCATCATCCCTACGAGTCGTTCCTGCCGGTCATCGACCTGCTCAAGCAGTCGGCCGCCGACCCGAACGTGCTGGCGATCAAGCAGACGCTGTATCGTACCGGCCCGGATTCGGCGATCGTCGACGCCCTGGTCAGCGCCGCGCGCGCCGGCAAGGAAGTCACCGTGGTCATCGAACTGCGCGCCCGCTTCGACGAGGCCGAGAACATCGGTCTCGCCAACCGCCTGCAGGCGGCCGGCGCCCACGTGGTGTACGGCGTGGTGGGATACAAGACGCACGCGAAGATGCTGCTGATCGTGCGCCGCGAGCCGCAGGGCGGCCTGGTCCGGTACGTGCATCTGGGTACCGGCAACTATCACCCGCGCACCGCGCGCCTGTACACGGACTATGGCCTGCTGACCTGCAATCCGCAGATCGGCGAGGACATCCACCACGTCTTCATGCAGCTGACCAGCCTCGGCAAGTTCCAGAATCTCAACTGCCTGCTGGAATCGCCGTTCACGCTGTTTCCGGCGCTGCTCGAATGGATCGAACACGAGGCACAGCAGGCACGCCAGGGCGGCAGGGCGCGCATCGTCATCAAGATCAACGCCCTGACCGAGATGAAGGCGATCCAGGCGCTGTACCGGGCATCGCAGGCCGGGGTGCAGATCGATCTGGTGATACGCGGCATGTGCTGCCTGCGCCCGGGCATACCCGGCATCTCGGACAACATCCGCGTCCGTTCCGTCGTCGGCCGCTTCCTCGAACATACCCGCGTCTACTATTTCCACAATGGCGGTAACGCCAGGCTCTACTGCGCCAGCGCCGACCTGATGGAACGCAACCTGTACCAGCGGGTCGAGGTCGCGTTTCCGGTGCTTGACGCGCAGGCGCGATCGCGCATACTTGACGAACTGGCCATCTATCTCAGCGACAACACCCAGGCCTGGATCCTCAATGCTGACGGCAGCTACACACCCGTTCATCCCGGCGCCGCGGAACCGGTCTGCGCGCAGTCCGCGCTGCTCGAACGGCTGGCCGACAACTGACGCTCCGGACCGCCGCCGGGGCCAGCCCGGATGACGGCCCGCACCCTCCTGCTCCTGCGCCACGGCAAGTCCGACTGGGACGCCGGCGCCGCCGACGACTACAGCCGCCCGCTGGCCAAGCGCGGCAAGCGTGCCAGCAAGCGCATGGGCCAGTGGCTGGCCGCACATGCCCCGCGTCCTGACATCGTGCTGGTTTCGCCGGCGGCCAGGACCATGGACACCGCCAGCCTGGCGTGCGCGGCGCTCGACCTCCCGCCGGAGCGGATCGTGCAGGACGCGCGCATCTACCTGGCGAGCCACGCCACCCTGCTCGGCGTACTCCGGGCGCTGCCGGCAGACGTGCGCACGGCTATGCTGGTCGGACACAACCCGGGCCTCGAGGAGCTGCTGTCCGCGCTGCTCGGTGCGGACCTGCCGCGACCGGACGATGGCAAACTCATGCCCACCGCGGCCGCGGCCCGACTGGAGCTGGACGGCGACTGGCAGGCACTCGGCAGCGCGCCGGTCCGGCTGGTCGGGCTGGTCCGGCCCCGCAGCCTCGCCGAGGACTGACTTCCGCTCCGCCGGCGGCGGCACGATTACGCTATAATCCGGCGCAGTCCGGTTACCCGCAGAGCCCGCCATGGCACGCGTGAAAATCTACAGTACGGCCAGATGCCCGTTTTGCGACAAGGCGAAACAGCTGCTGACCAAGTGGAAGATCCCCTACGACGAGGCGATGATCGACTCTGACATGGCCGCCAGGCGCGAATTCGCGCGGGTCACCAACGGCGCCCGTACCGTGCCGCAGATCGTCATCGACGGCACCTGCATCGGCGGCTTCACCGAACTGACCGAACTGCATATGGAGGACCGGCTCGATCACCTGGTCGAGGACCCGCGGTAACCCGGCATCCGCATGAAAGAAAAGAAGATCTACCGCATCTCGTTCTACAATCACGGCAACATCTACGAGCTGCATGCCCATAGCGTCCAGCAGGGTGGCCTCTATGCCTTCGTCGAGGTGGAGGGCATCATCTTCGGCGAACGCAGCTCGGTCGTGGTGGACCCCGCCGAGGAACGCCTGAAATCCGAATTTCAGGGTGTCAAACGCACCTACATACCGCTGCAGGCGGTCATCCGCATCGACGAGGTCGAGCGCGAGGGCAACAACCGCATCATCGAGGGTGGCGCCGGCACTGGCACGGTCATGCCCTTCCCGCTGCACCAGCCCGACCGCAAGCGCGACACCTAGGCGCAGCGCCGCCGGCACTCTTGCCTTATGCGGCCAAGTGTCGTCCAATTAGGCTGGAACCTATCTCACCATTCCCCGCGGCCGCAACCGTGGCGGTTTTGGTTCCTGGCAAGGCGGGGCACGCGTGTTCCAACCGTAGCCACTGCGCGAGCCGCAACCCGGCATGGGGCGGAATTCGTCCGGCACCCAAGGGGTTGCGCCCGGCCTGCGTGCCTGCTTTGGGGCGCCGCTTACCCGCGCGCCGAGGCTGCGCCGCACTGGCGTGGTGCGAGCGACGACGCGGCGCGACGGTATTATGAGATGGGTTCCAACAACGACAATCAGAAACGCGGAGAAGCGGCATGGACTATTCCAACATCATCACCCCCAAGCGCCTGACCAACATGCAGGAAATGGAGGTTCACGTGAGCGGGCCGGATGGTGCCAATCGCCTGTTCATCTACAGCGGCATGGCCGAGGTCGAACTCTGCGGCGGCATGCCCCATCCGCGCTGGTCGCTGGAGATCATCTGTTTCGACATCGGCAGGAAATACGATTGCGACAACGGCGAGGACGTGATCGGTATCGTGGCCTCGGCCGCGCTGGCGGGCAACCGCACGGATGGCGTGGCCAGCTTCGCCGGCTGGCAGATCTTCGGCGCCGCCGGTGAGCTGGACAAGTCCGATTGCCGGGTCCGCATGAACATCGCCGCGGGTGCGCGCGACACCCAGGCCTTCCTCGAGCAGATCTGCTTCCATGTCAACGTGCTGGCCAAGGTCAGGACCTAGCCGGCAACTCGGGGACAATGGCGCCGGACCGGGCTGCCGATAACGGCGCGGCAGCCGTTCCTCAACCCGGCTGACCCGGAGCCGGCAGCTGCATGGCTGCCGGCCAGACACCCAGATCGATACCCCACACACGCGGCAGCAGGAACCAGACGCAGGCCGTGATCAGGACGATGCCGATCAGATTGAGCCAGAAGCCCGCCTTTGCCATCTGCTGGATCGTCACGTAACGGCTGCTGAAGACGATGGCGTTCGGCGGCGTGGCGACCGGCAGCATGAAGGCGAACGAGGCGGCCACCACCGCCGCCACCATGACCCCGAAGGGATGCACCCCGATAGCAGCCGCGAGCGCCGCCATGACCGGTAACAGCAGCGAAGCGGTAGCGGTGTTGGATGTCACCTCGGTCAGGAAAATGACCAGCGTCACCACGCAGGCGAGCAGCAGCCACAGGTCGATGCCCTCCAGCGCGACCAGCCGGTCGGCCAGCCATTGCGCCAGCCCGGTCTCGTTGAAGCCCTGCGCCAGCGCGAAGCCCCCGCCGAACAGGATGATGATGTCCCAGGGTATGGTCACCGCGGTTTTCCAATCGAGCAGGAACTCGCGCCGTTTGAGATCGACCGGGATCAGAAACAGCAGCAGCGCCCCGGCGATGGCGATGGTGGAGTCCTGCACCTGGCGCAGTGCCGCCGGCTGGTAGAAGCCGCGCAGCACCCACAGGCAGGCTACCGTGAGAAACACCGCGGCCACCTGCCGTTCCTGGCGCGTCATCGGACCGAGCCGCAGCAGCTGCTCGCGGATGTATGCCCGCCCACCCGGCAACTGCCCCCCTGCGCAGCGAAACTGGACGCGGGTCAGGTACAGCCAGGTCAAGACCAGCATCACCAGCGCGACGGGCAAACCGAAGGCCATCCACGTGCCGAAGCTGATGCTGTAGCCGAAGCTGCGCTCGACCACCCCGGCGAATATGGCATTGGGGGGCGTCCCGATCAGCGTGGCCACCCCGCCGATGGAGGCGGCATAACCGATACCGAGCATCAGGGCGACACCGAAACCCGCCGCACCGGCGTCGGTTCCACCGCGGCCCTCCAGCTCGCGCAGTACCGCGGCGGCGATGGTAACCATCATCATGGTGGTAGCCGTGTTGCTGATCCACATGGACAGCAGCGCCGTGGCGAGCATGAAACCCAGGACGATACGCCGCGGGGTCACGCCGACGATGCGAATGGTGTGCAGGGCGATACGGTGGTGCAGGTTCCATTTCTCGATGGTGACCGCGATGAGGAAGCCACCCAGGAACAGGTAGATCAGATGATGGCCATAGGCGCGCGTGACCGCCGCCCCGTCCATCACGCCGAACAGCGGAAACAGTGCCACCGGCAGCAGCGCGGTGGCGGGGATCGGGATCGCCTCGGTCAGCCACCACACTGCCATCAACGCCGCCACGGCGGCCATGCGCATACCCGCGGGCGTCATTCCGGCCGGCAGCGGCAGGGCCAGCAGCGCCAGCAGCAGCGCCGGTCCGAGCAGCAGGCCGACCAGGTGGCGCCGCTCAGGCAAGACTCAGCTCCTGCTGCGCCGGGACGAGAACGAGCTGCCGCAGCAGCGCGGACTCGCGCCGGTAAAAACCCTCGGTGTGGAACGAATCGTCCAGACCAAGGTATTCGTAGTCGAGGTGGTGACAGAGCTCGTGCAGCAGGGTGCGCAGAAATGTCCTGTACGCCACGACCCGCCGTTGCTGCGCGGTGCGCATCCACACGCTGATACGCGCCCTGCGGCGCCGGTCAGCGGGCTCGTACAAACCATGCAGTTCGCCGCGCGCATCGTGCGGACGCGCGCTCAGCACGCGGGTCTGCACGGGAACGACAGCGAGCTGGCCGGTGATGCCGTCGGCCAGCCGCTGGCAGTGCAGCCCGACCCTGGCGGCATCGCCGTGTGCGAGCGCGGCCTGCAGGGCAACGGCGCAAGGTTGCAGCGGCGCCGGGTCCGGCAGCGCAACCGTGTGGATCCGGTCGCTGGCGCGGTAGACGGCGCGGGCCGCGGGAGCAAGTCTGCTGTACCAGGAGAACGCCACGCAGGCATTATCGACCGCCGCCGCGCTGCACGCAAACAGGGTGCAGACGACCGCCCGCGCCGCTCAGAGCGCCGTCATGCGGATACGCCAGCGCGCCGGGAAATCGAGGATGCCCCGGGAACGGCGCAGCCAGCGCAGGTACCGGCGGGAGGCACGGAAGCCTTCCCGGAACGACAGTTTCATGTGGTCGACCCGGTCCAGCTGACCGCCCTTGAGGCCATGCTCGAAACCTGCGCAGAAGCGATCGCGCTGCAGCGTGGAGGGTATCCTGATACCGAGCTCGGCGGGTGTGGGGTAGTGGCTGTCCATCGCGGCACCTCATATTCACGATAGCTTCATTTGCACTATCGGCTACCGCGCCGGAGCGTTGAATATCCGCAACACGCTGTTATCGGGCAGATAAATTTTCCTGCAACGAATATCCCGGGGCGCTGTCCATTAGCAGTACCGATCCAGACCGCCAGGACGTGCACATGAAAACACCCGCTCTCCGCCGCTGGCTGCTCGCGCTGCCACTGGCACTCGCCGCTGCCTGCGCGACCGCGGCACCCGCCAGTGCCGCTCCCGGCACAGCCGTGGCGACCTTCGCCGGCGGCTGCTTCTGGTGCATGGAACCCCCGTTCGACAAACTCGACGGCGTAATCTCGACAACCCCGGGCTATACCGGCGGGCACAAGGAGAATCCGACCTACCAGGAGGTATCCGCCGGCGGGACCGGGCATGCCGAGGCGGTGCAGATCGTCTACGACCCCACGCGGGTCAGTTACCAGCAATTGCTCGACGTATACTGGCACAACATCGATCCGACCTCGGCCGACGGCCAGTTCTGCGACCGGGGGGATCAGTATCGCAGCGAGATCTTCTATCACACCCCGGAGCAACAGCGCCTGGCGCAAGCTTCGAAGGCGGCGCTGGAGCGGGACAAGCCGTTCGAAGACCCGGTCGTCACGCGCATCAGCGCGGCAGGCACCTTTTACCCGGCGGAGGAATACCACCAGGACTACTACCTGAAGAACCCCTTGCGCTACAAGTTCTACCGCTTCGGCTGCGGCCGCGACCCGCGCCTGGAGGAGCTCTGGGGCAAGCCCGGGTAGCAGCCGCCCTCAGTGCCGGAAGAAGAACTCGATGGTCGGGTTGCGGTAATGCCGCCCGAGCCTGCGCTCCTGCCAGGCGATGGCAACCAGCGCGGCGCCGGCGCTGATCAGGACCGTGGCAACGATGATCGCGAGCAACGGCGGAAACAGCACCAGCAGGATGCCGGCTGCGATGAGAAATATTCCTGCACCCATAGCACACTCCGGATATCGATTCGGTTCACCTGCTAATATCGGGTCGATTCGAGCCATTGCAAGGCATGGCAGTCGCATGGAAAAGATCGTTATCCACAAACCCGGCGGCTATGACCGCCTGGTCATCGAACAGCACCCGGAACCCGCAATCACAGCGGATGACACGGTAGTGATCGATGTCCGCGCCGCCGGCGTCAACTACGCCGACTGCGTGACCCGCATGGGGCTGTACGCCTCGGCCCGGCATTACGTCGGTTACCCGGTCACGCCCGGCTTCGAGGTGGCCGGCACGGTACGAGCAACCGGCGCCGCGGTGACCGATCTCGCGCCCGGCACCGCCGTGATCGCCGTCACGCGCTTCAACGCCTATGCCACGGCAGTGGCGGTGCCGCGCCGCCAGGTCTTCCCGCTGCCGCCGGCACTGTCATTCGAGACTGCAGCGGCACTGCCCACAGTCGCCCTGACCGCCTGGTACGGGCTGTTCGAGCTCGCCCATCCGCATGCCGGAGACACGCTGCTGGTGCACTCGGCCGCCGGCGGCGTCGGCAGCATGCTGGTACAGCTGGGGAAGCTTGCCGGCTGCCGGGTGATCGGCGTGGTCGGGGCGGCCCACAAGGCCGCTTACGTCTCGGCACTGGGCGCGGATGCGGTCATCGACAAGTCCACGCAGGCGCTTTGGCAGACGGCAGCACGCCTGGCCCCTGGCGGCTATCAGGTGATACTCGATGCCAATGGCGTGGCGACCCTCGGCGCGAGTTACCGCCACCTCGCGCCCACGGGCCGTCTGGTGATCTACGGCTTTCACAGCATGCTGCACACGCGCGCGGGCAAACCGGGCCGCCTGCGCCTGGCGATCGACTGGCTGCGCACCCCGCGCTTCAGCCCGTTCGACCTCACCACGCGCAACCGCGGCGTCCTCGGTTTCAACCTCAGCTACCTCTTCGAGCACGGCACCACGCTGCAGCGCGGGATGCGGCAGATCCTCGACTGGCAGGCTGCCGGCGCGCTACGCCCGCCGGCGGTGACACCCTACCCCTGGACGGAGGTGGCCGCAGCCCACCGTGCGCTGGAATCCGGCGCGACCACCGGCAAGCTGGTGCTGGTCATGGCGTAAGCGATGCCGCCGCGCCGTCCGGCGCTGCGCACACCGGCACGAGATTCTCGAAGAACTGCCGGCTGGCCGCCTGCCAGGTATGACGCAGCGCTTCCGCGCGGCAGCGCCCACGGTCGAGCTCGAGCGCGGCCAGCGCGGCCTTGCGCAGATCGTGATCGAGGATACCGGTTGCGCCCGGCGTGACCACGTCGCGCGGCCCGGTCACCGGGAATGCGGCCACCGGCACGCCGCAGGCCATGGCCTCCAGCATGACCAGCCCGAAGGTATCAGTCAGGCTGGGAAAGACGAACACATCCGCGCTGGCGACGTAGCGCGCCAGTTCCCTGCCGAAGCGGTACCCCGCAAACAAAACACCGGGCCAGCGTTTTTTCAGCCGTTCCAGATCCGGGCCGTCGCCGACAACGCATTTGCTGCCCGGCAGGTCGAGCGCGAGGAATGCCTCGAGATTCTTTTCCACTGCCACCCTTCCGGCATAGGTGAACAGCGGCCGGGCAACGGCGAGCGGCTCGCGCTCGTCCGGAGTGAAGACGGCGGTATCGACACCGCGCGACCAGCGCACGATGTTGCGGAAACCCCAGTGCCGCAGCAACGCCTCCTGGCTGGCGGTGGCAACCATGGTGCGCGCTGCGGCGGCATGGAAACGCCGCACGAAGGCATAGGACACACGCAACGGCAGCGGCACGCGCTTGCGCACGTATTCGGGAAACTGGGTGTGATACGAGGTCGTGAATGCCAGACTGTTGCGCAGGCAGTAACTGCGCGCCGCCAGCCCGAGCGGACCTTCGGTCGCGACGTGGATATGGTCCGGCTGCAACGCATCGAGCTGTGCGTGCAGCCGGCGCGCGGGCAGCAGGGCCAGCCTGATCTCCGGATAGGTCGGACACGGCACGGTGCGATGGTCGAACGGGGTCAGCAGCCGGACCGTGCAACCCATTTCGGTCAGACCCGCGCACGTATGCTGCAGGGTGTTGACGACGCCGTTCACCTGCGGCAGCCAGGCGTCGGTCACGATGGCGACAGTACGTGCACTCGGAGACCGTGTGGTGACATTTGCTGCGTGCGCGATCACGGACGCAGATTCTTCCCGGCGCAGGTTACCGCACGATTACACCAGGGTTACAGCTGCGTTACGCCGCCGCGGCAGCCGCGGCAGGTGTCATAAAATCTACACGGAACGGTAACGCAACTGTTGCAATCCAGTGGCAGTGTGGATAACGGACAAAGCTGAGGGAGAGCGATACCCGTGTCCGCCTCCACGTATGCCGGCATGTTTTACAGCGTGGCCCGCAAACTCGACAGCGCCGACATCAGCGTCTGCGCGTATTTGAACCGGCTCAGCCGGCGCATCCCGGTACGCGCGCTGTTTCGTACCGTCAGCCGGCTGGGTGACGGCGTCATCTGGTACAGCCTGATGGCGCTGCTGCCGCTCGTCGGCGGCCGCGACGGCCTGTTTATCAGCCTGCACATGGCGCTGACGGCACTCGCCGGCCTGCTGGTTTACAAGGTCACCAAGCGCTGCTCCGGACGCGAACGGCCCTTTGTGCGCCATTCCACACGGGTGGCCTGCGCGATGCCGCCGCTGGACCGCTACAGCTTCCCCTCCGGACATACCCTGCATGCGGTCAGCTTCACGTTGGTGCTGTGCAGCTATTTTCCCCAGATGCTGTGGGTGCTGCTGCCGTTCGCCCTGCTCGTGGCGCTCTCGCGCATGATCCTGGGCCTGCACTACCCGAGCGACGTGCTCGCCGGCGCGTTGATCGGCGCGCTGCTCGCACTGGCCAGTTTCAGCCTCTCCGGGCTGTTCGGTGGCGTCACGGTCAGCTGAAGAACCGTTCGTATATGACCGTACCCCAGCACAGCAACACCAGCCAGAGACTGAAAAACACTGCGGCGGAACCCATGTCCTTGGCCTGGCCCGAGAGCTGGTGGCGGTCGGCGCCGATGCGGTCGATCGCTGCCTCGATGGCAGAGTTGAGCAGTTCCACGACCAGCACGAGTAGACAGCTGCCGGCCAGCAGCGCACGCTCCACGGCGTTGCCGCCGACCCAGAACGCCGCCGGCACGAGCACCAGGCACAACACCAGTTCCTGGCGGAACGCCGCCTCGTTGTCCCAGCCGGCGCGGATACCGGCCAGCGAATACAGACCGGCATTCCAGATCCGCCGCAGCCCGCCCGCCTGATTGTGCTTGGCCATGTCGACCCCCTGTTGAGGAACGGCAAGTGTACACAGACTCATTCTGCGCATCCAGCCGCGCCACCCCGGCGGCTGCAGTAACGGCACGTACAACTGCACATCACCGGAGCATCCAACAGGAGTCGACGCATGCTTGAGGAACACAGTGCAAAATCGCACCACAGCGCGCATTACCGGGCCATCTGGCTGTCCGACATCCACCTGGGAACGCGTGGCTGCAAGACCGATTTCCTCCTGGATTTCCTGCGCCGCAATGAGTCGGATTACCTCTATCTCGTGGGCGACATCATCGACGGCTGGTCGCTGCGCCGCGGCTGGTACTGGGACCAGAAACACAACGATGTGATCCAGAAGCTGCTGCGCAAGGCCCGCAAGGGCACCCGCGTGATCTACATTCCCGGCAACCATGACGAATTCGCGCGCGCCTACGCCGGCATGAACTTTGGCGGCATCGCCGTGGAGCGGCATGCGATACACCGGCTGCACGACGGCCGCCGCCTGCTGGTGACGCATGGCGACGAATTCGACGGCGTCATACGCTACGCCCGCTGGATGGCGGTGCTCGGGGACATTGCCTACCAGGCGGTGCTGGCGCTGAACCACTGGTTCAACAAGGCGCGCCGGCAGCTCGGTTATCCCTACTGGTCGCTGTCGGCCTATCTCAAGCACCGCGTGAAGAATGCCGTGCAGTTCATCGAGGACTTCGAGTCGATGGTGGTGCGCGAGGCGGCCATTCACGGCGTCGACGGCGTGGTGTGCGGACACATACACAAGGCCGAACTCCGGCAGATCGACGACCTCCTCTACTGCAACGACGGCGACTGGGTGGAGAGCTGCACCGCGCTGGTCGAGACGCGGGAAGGCCGGCTCGAGATCCTGCACTGGACCGACGCCGACAACGTGATCGATCTCGATCGCGGCGAACAGCAGGCGGCCGCCGCCTGATCCCACGACTGACCGGTCTATCACATGAATATACTGATGCTATCGGACGTGTATTTCCCGCGCGTGAACGGCGTGTCGACCTCGATCGCCACGTTTCGCCGCGCGCTCGCGGAACAGGGCCACCGGGTCTGCCTGGTCGCCCCCGACTACGGCTACCCGTCGGACGACGAGACGGACATCATCAGGATCCCGGCACGCCGGCTGCCGTTCGATCCCGAAGACAGGCTGATGCGGACCGGCGCGATCCTCGCACTCGAGGACCGGTTGCGCGAACAGCAGTTCGACCTGCTCCACATCCAGACCCCCTTCGCCGCGCACCGGACCGGCATGCAACTCGCGCGCCGGCTTGGCCTGACCGCCGTCGAGACCTATCACACCTATTTCGAGGAGTATCTGTATCACTACATCCCGCTGCTCCCGCGGCAGCTGTTGCGCGCCGCCGCCCGCTACTTCACGCGCGCGCAGTGCAACCGCCTCGCCGCCGTGGTCGTCCCGTCACAGGCCATGCTCGACGTGCTGCGGGGATACGGCGTCCAGCGGCCGATCAGTATCATTCCCACCGGGCTCGAGCCGCAGAGCTATGGCAACTACTCGGGTCAACGGTTCCGGGAGCAGCACGGCATCGCGCCGGATCGGCCGGTGATGGTGCATGTCGGGCGTGTCGCCCACGAGAAGAACATCGGTTTCCTGCTGGAGGTCGTCGCGGCGGTAGCCGCAGTGCTGCCGCATGCCCTGCTCGTGATTGCGGGTGAGGGACCGGCGCGCCGGCAGCTGCGGCGGCAGGTGGCGGACATGGGGCTGCAGGACAACGTCATGTTCATCGACTACCTGCCGCGCGGCCCCGCGCTGTGGGAATGCTACAGCTGCGGGGACGTTTTCGTCTTCGCATCGGCCACCGAAACCCAGGGGCTGGTGCTGCTGGAAGCGCTGGCGCTCGGGATCCCGGTCGTCTCGACCGCCCGGCTCGGCACCACGGATATCCTGGCGGCCGGCAGGGGCGCACTGGTTGCCGATGCCACGGTCAGTGATTTCGCGGCCAAGGTGTGTGCCGTGCTGGGCAGGACCGGCCTGCGCGAACGCCTGGCGCAGGAAGCGCGCGACTACGCACGCGAATGGTCGGCCGGGAAGATGGCGCAACGGCTGACCGAATTCTACGCACACCTCGCGCCCGCCCGCGCTTCCGTGCGCCTGCCGGGCCGGCGCAAGACCGCGCCCGCCGGCTGACGCCGGCACGGCGCGGCGCGGGCTCAGTCGGCGAATTCCAGGCGCTCCTGTACGCCGTCGAGTCCGCGCTGCGCGCACGCCGCATCCTTGTCCCCGCCCGGCGCGCCGCTCACGCCGACGGCACCGATCAGCGCGCCGGCCGCCGTCACCGGGAGTCCGCCCTCGAGCAGCAGGACGCCGTCAAGTTCGTTGAACTCGTCGCGCACCGCCGCCATGTTCTGGCGCAGCGCACCGGACGCCAGGCCCGACATCACCACGGCATTGGCCTTGTTCTGCGCCAGCTGCAGCATGTACTTGCTGGTGAACACATCGCGCATCACGACCACGGGGTCGCCGCTGCGGTCCGTCACCACCACGGCGACCTGGTAGCCGTCCTTGCGGCAGGCGTCGATCGCGCCCTGCGCAATGTCGCGCGCCAGGTCCAGGCCCAGCAGGCGCGACGGCACCACATCCTCGGCCCCGGCGCCCACGGCAGCCACCATGCCGGCAGCCAGCGCCAGGCACTCGTACAGTCTTGCTTTCATGGCTCCACCTCCTGTTGCAGTCCCAGGCCCCGGATGCGCTGCAGCGTATCCGGGGCCACCTCCAGCAGTCCGGCATCGACCAGGCGCGGCACGAGCACACGCCAGCCGGGATCCGCCCTGAATGCCTGCTCGAATACCGGCAGTGCGGCATCGACGCGCTGCGCATTCACCAGCGAGACGGCGTGCCAGAATTTCATCTCGGCATTCTCCGGGGCCAGCGCCTCCGCCGCGCTGTAATGCGCGAGCGCGCCGTCGATGTCGTCGCGCTCGAGCGCATGGTCGCCGGCGTTCATCTGATCGTAGGCGGTCTCCAGCGTCAGCAGGCGGCGCAGTTCGCGCAGCGGCGCCGGGTTGTCCTCCACGTGCAGGTTCACCAGCGTGTCCTCCCAGGGCCGCGCCGTCGCCTGTCCGCGCACCACGAGCAGCGCGGCTGACTGCCTTCCGCGCAGATCGCCGCCGGCCGCCTGCGCCGCCTCCAGCGCCGCCAGCATGCGCTCGGCGAGAGTGCCGCGGGCGGCGCGGAAGGCCGCGGCCATGGCCGCGGGCACGCCGCTGCCGGACATCAGGTTGGCCTGGACCGCGAAATCCGCGCCGGCCAGGTGACCGGCGTACGCGATGCACTGGCCGCCGGTATGCTGGGCAATGCGGCCCCGGGCGTCGATCATTCCGACCTGGCGCAGCGCCGGCGTGGGATCATCGTGCAGCAGCCGCTCCAGGGCCTCCGGCGCGGAGCTGCCCTGCTGCATCAGCGCCAGTCCTTCCACGCCGTAGCGCACGTCGATGAAAGACTGGGTGGCGACCGCGCCGACCCCGGCGCGCGCCCATGGCACGAGTGTGCCCACCGCGAACCAGTGCGACTGCACCGCGACGCCGAGTTCCCCGGTATCCGGGTCACGCGCCACGATCGAATAGGTATGCACCGGACGCCGCGGCTCCGCTGCCGCCTGCGCGGCGGACAGCAGGCAGCCGATCACCAGCAGCACCATCAGGGCGCGCATGCCTTGTCTCCGCAGGTCATACCGTGCACACTCATGCAACGCTGTCGCTCCAGCAGTCCCGGCACATAGTATGCGAACCATCCCGCCCCATGTCACCCTGGCACTGCTCCTGCTGCTGCCGCCCGCGCTGACCCAGGCCGCGGAACCGCGCGCCTTGCGCGGACCCTACGTCGAGACCGACGCGCTGCAGGTCGTGCTGATACCGCGCACACCGGAGCAGATGGCCGCGTTTTACGAGGCCCGGGGCTTTCCGCCTGCGGCGATCGAGCGTATCCGCAGGACCTGCTTCGTGACCGTCCATATCGAGAACCGGAGTCGGGATATCATCTGGCTGGATCTCGATCAATGGACCTTCACCAGCGCCGGCCAGCCGCTGCACCGTCTCGCGGGCACGGACTGGAACGCGCAGTGGGACGAGATCGACCTGCGCCAGGCCAGCCGCTCCACCTTCGGCTGGACCCAGCTGCCGGCGCTGCGCGATCTGCAGCCGGACGAATCGGTCGGCGGCAACCTCGTATTTCCCGGTGACACCGGCACGCTGACCGTCGCGGCCCGTTTTCCCGTCGGCGCCGGGCGTCAGGGCAAGGCGCTCGCCGTCGGCTTCGGCGGCATCCAGTGCGGCCAGGCGGCGGCGACGCCATGACTGCCGCGCTCCGCCTCGCCTGCCTCCTCTGCGTGCTGCTGCCGGCAGTGACCGCGCACGGCACCGATCTGCCCCCCGGTATCCTGCACGTGGACGGCGTACCCGCGCCGGCACTCGCGCTGGCCGACCTCGACGGTACGCCCTACGACCTCGCGCAGACACAGGGGCACTGGCGCTTCGTGCACTTCTGGGCGAGCTGGTGCGGGCCGTGCCGCCGGGAGATGCCCAGCATTCAGCAGTTGCTGCCGCTGCTCGGGGACACGGATCTCGAGATCGTGCTGGTCAACACGGCCGAGACCGAAGACGAGGTATTTGCCTTCCTGGCGGCCGTCGCACCCGACCTCGTCCCGCTGCTGGACAGCGACGGACTGGTCACGGAAGCCTGGCAACCGCGCGGCCTGCCCGCGACCTTCCTGGTCGACCCTGCCGGCAGGATCCGCTATCAGGCCCTCGGCGGACGCCCGTGGACAGAACCGGCCTACGTCGGATTCCTGCACCGGCTCGCGCCGGCACAATCCGCGCGCTAGAGCCACTCCAGCAGGTAATAGATGAACTGACCCTCCGAGGATTTGGAGGGCCCCACGACACGCGCGGCGTGGCGCTGCCGTGCCGGGTCGGCCGCCGCGCAGGCCGCCGCACGGGTGGGGAACAACTCGACGCAACCGGCCGGGTAGCGCTTGCGGCTCGGTCGCGGCGTGAAGATCACGGCGAAACGCTCCTGCGATACGCCGGTTTCGGGATCGGGCGGGACGATACCGCGCAGGCTCATGACGCACCCGCCGCGCCGCACAGTTCCGGGCGCAGCAGCCACTCCAGCACCCAGCGCTCGTGCGCGCCGCGCGCCAGGCACAGCACGGAACCCGGCCGGAAGCCGACCAGCTCCCGCTCCGCATCCTGCACCAACAACAGCGCGACCAGCCGCGCCATGAACGGCAGGTGTCCCACCACCAGGACATCCTCCTGCCAGACATCGGCGTCGGCGATGAATTCCCCGACCGCAGCGTTCGGCCCGAGTCCCGTGACCGCCTCGACCCGGCCCCGCGGCATGACACGCCGGGCCAGGATTTCCGCGGTTTGCAGCGCCCGCGGCTTGCCGCTGTGCCAGACCCGCTGCACCCGCACACCGGCCGCACCCAGCGCGCGCGCGACGCACTCCACCTCCGCGCGCCCGGCCTCGCTCAGCGGGCGCTGCGGGTCCTCCGCCTCGCTCAGTGCCTGGCCATGCTGCGCGAGGTAGAGCTTCATGCCGGCGTTCCCGGCAGCATTGGCGCACCTGCCGCCGGACCGCCGCGGCGCTGCCGGGCGGCCCCGGCCGGCATGGCGAGGCGGGATGCACGGGCGCTGAGCGCAGGCCGCGTGGGACGGGGATGCAACATCTCAGCAGCTACGCCCGCACCTGAGCTGCCGCACGACCAGGACGACCAGCAGCGCGGCCAGCAGCAGCGGATCGACGGCGCCGCCACCGCCGCGGTAGGAGTCGCGGTAGGACACGGTGACGCTCTTGTCCTGCTTGATGCGTTCGCGGAAGCTGTCGAGTTCGGTCTCGAGATTGCCGGTCATGTCGGCCATCGCGGCGGCGAAACTCTCCTCGCGCGCCGTGCGCAGCACCTTGCCGCTGCCCACCAGGGTACTGGTACGCGAGGCACGGTGCACGCCCGGCGCCCGGAACAGCAGCTTGTGCGTGTTGACGTCGAAGATCGCCGTATCGACGAAGGTCTGTACGTCGGTATCGCTGCCCTTGATGATGTAGGCACCGACGATGGTCCAGTAGAACAGCGAGGCCTTGTTGTCGTCGCTGTTGGCGACCTGGTCGTAGGATACCAGCGCCATGACGTCGAGCCCGTACAACCGCGCGATCTGGTCGACGCCCTCGAAGCCCTTGCTGGAGCGCAGATAAGTGTCGGGGATGATGGTGATCTCGCTGATGAAATCGCGGTCGGCGAAGCGCTGCCGCACCTGCTCCAGCAACTGCGCCTTGCCGGCCTCGGACAGTCCCGGGGTGTTGTTGGTACCGGCCGGCACGAACGCCAGTCCGACGTGCAGGGGCACCTCCAGGTGCGGGATGTTCTGGTCGTGCTTCGGCGGGATCTTGCCGTCCGGGTAGAGATAATCCACCAGGCTGCTGGAGACGCCCTGCCTGGCATGCCGGCCTTCGAAATAATCCTGCCACAGCGTGGTACACCCCGACGCCAGCAGCGCGACGAGCAACACCGGCAGGACACGCCCGCAACTGAATCGCATAATCTCCTCCCCGTTGAATGGAACCCGTGCCGCACACCCGCGCCAGCGCGGCCGTCGCGGCGGTCGTCCTGGCGCGACGCACACAGCGGCGCGTAGCCGATGCTACATGAGCGGACCGCCGCAAGGCCAGGCACCGGGATCGCCCGCCCGGGGACCGGCCCCGGTGCCGGGGCATGCGCGCGGCAGGATCAACGCCCGGCGATGAAATCCACCACCGTGCGCACCGTCTCCCGGTCGCGCAGGATACGACCATGGCCCAGCCCGCGGGTCTTCAGCAGGCGCGCCCCGGGCCAGGCCGCGGCGATGCGCGCCCCCTGCTGCCAGGGCACGCTGCTGTCGAGTTCGTCGTGCACGATCAGGGCGGGACCCGCGAGTCGGCGCACGTTGTTCTCGGTGGAGATGCGGGCGCGGAAATCCCCCGCGAAGCGCGCCTCCAGCCGCCGGTCGAGGTCCCGCACCACGGCCGGGTGCAGGCTCAGCGTGGCGGCGAAACTCTCGAGCAGGAAATCGACATCGGCCGGCGCGCTGATACAGACCACGCGCTGCACGGCCAGGCCGTGATTCATCGCGTAGGCGAGCACCATGCCCCCGAACGAGTGCGTGATCGCCCCGTGCAGCGGACCGTGCTGCCGACCCAGCGCCAGCAGCACCTCGGCGCATTCCAGGACATTGGTGCGGGTACCCGGGGTCGCGCCGTGCCCCGGGGCGTCGAGCGCGATGACCTGGTAGCCGGCATTGACCAGCGGTTCCACGAACGCGGCCACCTGGCTGCCGCGTCCGGACCAGCCATGCATGAACAGCACAGCGGGCCCGCTGCCCCAGCGATAGACCGCCACCGGGATATCACGCACCATGAGTGTCTCGCGCAGCGACGCGTACGCGGCCTGCCGGCCGGCGGCGGATTCCGGAAAACGGCGGGTACTGAACCAGAGCGCGTAGGCCCAGCGCCCCAGCAGCCGCGGCGCCAGCCCGCCGACCGGCCCGAACAGGAAGCGCATGACGCGCAGTCCCGGCGGCAACGGCCGGTGATCCGGGCGCGCGCCGTGCAGTTGTTCCTTGCGAGTGGACATGGGGATCACCAGTCCGCCAAGCATAGCGCGGGAACCGCCGCAGCGGCAGCCCGCCGCCCGGCGGCAAGCCACAATCGCACTGATATACATCGATTTATCCGCAGCCCTTCCGGCTCGTACAGAAATCCGTATGATGGCCCACCATTACCCCGCCTCCCCGCGGCGGGCGGATCACGGCACAGCAACGACAGTGGAGCGACCATGGCAACAACGGTAGATGAACTGACCATCCGGTATGAGGAAGACGGCATCGAAACCGTGAAGGAACTGGACAAGCAGATCCTGACCAAGGGCGCCTGGTCGACGGTGATCTACCGGTACCAGGACTGGGACCGCGCCAAGCAGGCCTATGGCCCGGACAAGTACTCCATTCGCCGATACCAGAAGCGCGGCGGCGAATACCAGATGAAATCGAAATTCAATATTTCGAGCAAGGAGCAGGCGGAAAAGATCATCGCCGCCCTGCAGGCCTGGATCGGCTAGGCCTGCCCGGCCGCATCGGCGACCCGCGCCGCCGCCAGCGCATCCCGGGTTACCGCCTCCCCGCGCAGGAGCGCCTCGAACAGTGCGCGCTGGCGCGATGATACGTGCGCCGCTTCCGCATCCAGGCAATCGAAATGATATTGCAGGGCCGCCCTGACCATGGCCCGCGGACGCCGGCTGATCTCGACCCGGCCCGGCGCGCCGGTGCAGCCGGCCTCGATCTGCTGCGCCAGCGCATCCAGGGTATAGCGCGCGACCTGGGCACAGTCCGAACCGCCGGCAGGATAGGCGGCGGCGGCATACGCGCGGATCGCTCCGCACAGGATATCCCTGACCTCGGTGTCGCAGGTTAGCTGGAGTTTGCCGGCGGCCATACCCGATTCTAGCGCGCGCCGGGCAAAAAAACGGCCGGAGGACCGGCCGGACGGAGTGACACTGCCGCGGTGACTATTCGTCGGCGAACACGTCGTAGAGCTGTTCCTTCAGGAGTTCGTCTTCCTGCATCATCTCGAGCTTGCGCCTGGCGAGGGCCTTGCGCAGCGCCTTGAGCGCGGCCATCCCCTTGCGCCGTTTTTTCCTCCCCCGTTTCTTTTTCGGTACCACATCCTGAGTGACTGCGCTCATGACTGCTCCCCCCTGGGAAATCTGCGGTGCCAACCGGCTGGGCTCTGGAGGTCTATCGGCCATGCCGGAAACGCGCTTTAGACGCCCCCCGGCAGGCCCGGCCGGGGCACCGTCGAAATGTCTACAGCATCCTGTTTTCGCAAGATATTTGACGGGAAACGGGGTCAGGCGGACGGGCCCGCAGGACGGCCGCGCTACTGCGCCGGCGCCGGCGGTTGCGCTATCCTGAACCCGACGACACGGCAGGGGTCAGAACAGCGAGGTGACGCAATGAAGCTTGCGGGATGGTTGTGCTGGGGTGTGCTGACATGCCTGCCGGTGAGCGGCGGGAGCGCGCCGGTCTATTCCTGGACGGACGCGGACGGCGTGACCCATTACAGCGAGAGCCCGCCGCCGGACGCGGCGACGGAACACGCCACGCTGGAACTCGAGCCCGCGCCCGTGCTGCCCCCGCCCATGGCGGACGACTACTATTCCGTGGCCAACCAGGCCGCCCGCATGGAGGCCCGGCGCCTGGAGCAGGAACGCCGGCGCGCGGAGATCCGGCGGCTCCAGGCCGAGGCGCAGCGGGCGGCGGCGGAAGCCGCTGCCGCGGCGGCACAACCACCGGAGGCGGCGGAGGCACGCACCGAGGTGTGGTATCCGCTGTATCCCTGGCAGCGCTTTGGTTACCGTCCCTACCCGCATGCGCACGAATACCCGCAGCGTCCGCCGCAGCGGCCGCCGCCGCAACGCAACAAAAAGCTCGTGATCGAGCCGGAGCGGCACTGAACGACCGCGGCGGGCCCGGTGGCTGCTACACTCTGCCCAGTCCACAATTGAACGCTATTCCGCATGAACGACGAAGACAGCGCCCTGCAGTTTCCCTGCCTGTTTCCCATCAAGGCCATGGGCAGAAGCGGTACCGACCTGGATCTGGTCGTGGTCGAGATCGTACGCCGGCATGTTCCCGACCTGGCCGAGGGCGCGGTGCGCAGCCGCGCGAGCACGCACGGCAAATATATCTCGGTGACCGTGACCGTCACTGCCACCAGTCGCGCCCAGCTGGACGCCATCTACCAGGACCTGGTCGATTGTGACACCGTCATCATGGCGCTGTGACCCGCCCGCGCACCCCATCCGTCCGGATGGCGCAGCGGTCGACGCCCTGCGGGTCCGCCGCCGCGGCCGGCTCGATTACCGTGCCGCCTGGCAGGAAATGCAGGACTTCACGGAACAGCGCACGGCGGCGACAGCGGATGAACTCTGGTTCCTCGAACATCCCCCGGTGTTCACCCTCGGCCGTAACGGCAAGGAGGAGCACCTGCTCGATCCCGGCACGATCCCGGTCATCCGCGTGGACCGCGGCGGCCAGGTCACCTACCACGGACCCGGACAGCTGGTGGTCTACACCCTGCTCGATCTGCGGCGCCGGCAACTGGGTGTACAATCGCTGGTCAACCGGCTGGAGCAGGCGGTGATCGACCTGCTCGCGGCACAGGCCGTCCCCGCCCACCGGCGCGCGGGCGCGCCCGGCGTCTACGTCGAGGGGCGCAAGATCGCCGCACTGGGACTGCGGGTACGCCGGGGCTGCAGCTTCCACGGGCTCAGCCTCAACGTGGACATGGACCTGGCGCCGTTTGCCCGGATCAACCCGTGCGGCTACCGCGACCTCGAGGTGACCCAGCTGGCAGACCTCGGCGTATGCACCACCCCGGCCGCGCTCAGCACGGCACTGCAGGACCACTTGGAAGAACAGCTAGCGCAACGGCCATGAACGACAGCGACAGAAAGCAGCGCGGCGCGGCGAAGACCGCCCGCATCCCCATCAAGGTCGAGACGACCACGCGCCCGCCGCGCAAG